>CANEVG010000123.1 GCA_947442095.1 Sphingomonadaceae bacterium | reverse complement strand
CTGCGCATCGAAGCATTTGATGATGCCAACGGCGGCGGTGCTGGCTGGTCCAAGGACAAAGGTGCTTTCCACCTATACCTGCTGGAAACCGAGGCACCCAGCGCGCGTCTCAAGCCAACCGGCACAGGTGACGACGTCAGGATCGCATACTGGTCACGCCGGCGTAAATGGGAAGACACCGACGAAATGGGCGGATGCGTCCAGCCCCTCGATCAGGCACTCAACCACGTCGCGAACAACAGCCTCTTCTGGACCTGGACATGACCCAAAACGTAAAAAAGTCGAGCTCAGGGCCGTTCCACATATGTCGTGCAGGTGCCTCACCACCACTTCGCCGGTCGCGCGGTGAACCCAGCCCGCGATTCAATAGCCAGCCCTGCATCGAGCACGCCCTGCTCGTCAAACGGGCGGCCGATGAGTTGGAGGCCCAGCGGCAGACCCTGCCGATCAAGCCCGGCGGGGACCGACATGGCAGGCAGGCCGGCAAGCGAGGCGGGGACGGCGAACACGTCGTTGAGGTACATCGCCAGCGGATCGCTGACCATCTCGCCAAGCCCGAAGGCGGCAGTGGGCGCCGTGGGTGCCAGGATCACGTCGACGGTCTGGAAGGCGTCCATGAAATCACGGCTGATCAGCGTGCGCACCTTCTGTGCCTGCGTGTAATAGGCGTCGTAGAAGCCCGCCGAGAGCACATAGGTGCCGATCAGGATGCGGCGCCGCACTTCCGCGCCGAAACCGGCAGCGCGCGTGGCGGCATACATGTCCTGAAGCCCCGCACCTTGCGGCAGATCGCGCAGGCCGTAGCGCACTCCGTCATAGCGCGCGAGGTTCGACGAGGCTTCGGCGGGCGCGATGATGTAGTAGGCTGGCAGCGCATACTTGGTGTGCGCGAGATTGATGTCGACGATCTCTGCGCCTGCGTCTTTCAGCCAGGCGATGCCATCATCCCATGCGCGGGCAACGTCTGCGTCCATGCCGTCCATGCGGTATTCGCGCGGGATGCCGACTTTCTTGCCGCGCAGGTCAGCGTTGAGGCTCGTCTCCCAGGCGGGAACGGGCATATTGAGGCTGGTCGAATCTTTGGGATCGAAGCCTGCCATGGCCTCCAGCATGATCGCGCAATCGCGAACATCGCGCGCCATGGGGCCAGCCTGATCGAGGCTGGAGGCGAAGGCGACGATGCCCCAGCGCGAGCAGCGGCCATACGTCGGCTTGATGCCCGAAATGCCGGTGAAGGCGGCGGGCTGGCGGATCGAGCCGCCGGTGTCCGTGCCCGTTGCAGCTGGCGCAATGCGCGCGGACACGGCTGCAGAGGAACCACCAGAGGAGCCGCCGGGGGCGAGCTCAGCGGTGCTCCCTTCACGCCGCCACGGCGAGATCACGTTGCCGAACGCGCTGGTTTCGTTCGAGGAGCCCATCGCGAACTGATCGAGATTGAGCTTGCCGAGCATGCCCGCGCCCGCATCCCACAGCTTCTGGCTGACGGTGGATTCGTATGGCGGCACGAAGCCCTCAAGGATCTTGGAGGCCGCGGTGGTCTCGGTGCCGCAGGTGGCGAAAAGATCCTTCATGCCGATCGGCACGCCCGCCATTTTGCCGAGCGGCTGGCCCGCCGCGCGCGCGGCATCGACCTTGGCCGCCGCTTCCAGCGCCTTTTCCGGCGTCAGCTTGATGAAGGCGTTGAGCGCGCCCTGCGCTTCGGCCGCGGCGGTGTTGAACGCAGCGGCCACTTCGGCGGCGGTGAACGTGCCGCTGGCGACACCATCGCGGATCGCGGCAACGCCAAGTTCAGTGAGCGCGTTGTCGGTTTTTGACATTATTCAATCACCTTGGGAACGCCGAAGAAGCCGTGTTCGCCCGCAGGCGCATTGGCGAGCACGGCATCGCGTATGCCCCCGCCAGTGAGCGGATCGGCACCGATCACGTCGGCGCGCAGGCGCTGCTGGTTGGGGATCACGGCGGTCATCGGCGCGATGCCGGTCACGTCGACTTCGCCGAGTTGTTCGACCCAGGCGAGAATGCCGTTGAGTTCGGGAACCATGGCGGCGATCTCGGCCTCGGTCACCTTGATGCGGGCGAGCGAAGCGATCTTGGCCACAGTGGCGGTGTCTACAGACATGCCGGTCTCTTTCGCCAGATTTCAGGGCCGGATAGGGCGCATGCCGCACCAGCGTTGGACATTTGGGCTAGCATTGCGCCCGGCCTGCTTCAAGCCGGGCGGCTCCTGATCAGAGGTGCATCAGGGTTGCGGCATGGCTTCCATGCCGGGAACCGGAGCGCCCGGACCACCTTTTCCGCCCATCTGCTGCTGCATCTGCTGGAGCATCTGGCGCTGCTGCTCGATCTCGGCCGCACTGCGGAAATCGACAAGTTCCACATCGAACACCAGATCGCTGTTGGCCGGGATCACCACTTCGCCAGTCGCCGGATTCTTCTTTTCCTCCGCGCCATAAGCCATGGCAGCGGGGATGATGAGCTTGTACTTGCCGCCGCGCTGCATCTTTTGCAGGCCCTGGCTGAAACCTGGGATCACGCCTTCAACCGGCATGGCGACTTTCTCGCCCTTGTCGAACTCCTTGCCGCTCTGCAGATGGCCGGCATAGTTGACCAGCACCACATCGGTGAGTGCAGGCGAAGGTCCGGTTCCAGCCTTCACCGTTTCAACCACGAGGCCCTGATAGCGCACCGCCCAGGCGGCTGTTCCGCCGATCAGCAGCGCCACGATAACGCCGAGCCAGATCCTGGCAAGCGAACCCTTCCTGACAGGCTGCAACGGAACGCGCGTGATTTCCGACATGACTTCCCCTTTGCGGGCCTGCAAAGCGGCCCCGGTTGTGCCCCGTGCTGATCCCTGCCTGAGACAGAAAGGGCCTGCGCCCAAAAGGGCCTGAGCCGGACAAGCGAAAGGGCGCCGCAATAACGGCGCCCTCTTGGCCCAGCCGGACCCTTATCGCAAGACCCTAGCGACCGCGATGACGGTCGCCAAACGTCTTACTTGCCGCCGTCTTACTTACCGCCGTCGCGCTCGAGGCGCTTGCGCTCCATCTTGCGGGCGCGGCGAACTGCCGCCGCCTTTTCACGGGCACGCTTTTCCGACGGCTTCTCGAAGTGACGGCGCAGCTTCATCTCGCGGTACACGCCCTCGCGCTGCAGCTTCTTCTTGAGCGCGCGAAGGGCCTGATCGACATTGTTGTCGCGAACGAGAATTTGCATAAACCGCTACACCTCAAAAGCTGGAGGCGAGAGCCCGCAATTGTGCGGGAATCACCTTGATTTGCAGAAATACGAAATGCGCCGAATCCGAGTGGATCGGCTCTATTGACCGGCCCGCTATCAAAAGAGGCCTGCTAAGGCAAGCAAACTCGTGCATTTGGCGCATGTCTGGTTTAGGGGCCAAGGCATGAACCCGACCACACCATGGCTTGCATCAGGGCTGGCGAGCATCCCGGCGAGCGTTCTCGTTGCCGGTGGCGGCGCACTCGGCGCTTGGCTGCGCTATATGACGATGCGCGCTTTTGCCATCACGATGGGTGCTTCGGCTGCCGCGTTTCCTTGGGCGACGCTGACCGCCAATGTGCTCGGCAGCGCGGCGATGGGCCTGCTCGTTGGCTGGCTGGCACGGCAAGGCGGCGCGAGTGAACCCTGGCGCCTGCTGCTGGGCGTTGGCGTGCTCGGCGGTTTCACCACGTTTTCCTCGTTCGCGCTTGAGTTTGCCGTGTTTGTCGAACGGGATCAGTTGGGGCTTGCCGCGCTTTATGTAGCGGTATCGCTCGCAGCGGGCTTTGCCGCACTGTTTGCCGGCCTGTGGTTTGCCGGGCTCTGGCTGGCGCGGGTAGCGGCATGAGTGCCGCTTCCGCAGTCGATGATGGCGATGTTCGCCAGTTCACCGTAACCAAGGACGATGACGGGGTGCGGCTGGACCGCTGGTTCAAACGCAATCTGCCCGCTGTGGGTTTCGCCACCGTCTCGCGCTGGGCGCGCACCGGGCAGCTGCGCGTCGATGGGAAGCGCGCAGATGTCGATACGCGGCTCGAAAAAGGCCAGTTGCTGCGCGTGCCGCCGGGCGGCTCCGCCCCGCCGGGGATCAAGAGCGCCCGGCCGAAGCAGCCGCTGACCGACGAGCAGATCGCGCTGGCCGATTCCATGGTGCTGACCAAGGACCGCGCCGCGATCGTGCTCAACAAGCCGCCGGGCCTTGCCACGCAGGGCGGCAGCGGCACCTATGAGCATGTCGACGGCCTGCTCGATGCTTATGCCGAAGAGCGCGGGCCGCGCCCGCGGCTGGTCCACCGGCTCGACAAGGACACCTCGGGCGTGCTGCTGATCGCGCGCACGCCGGGCAGCGCCGCATTCTTTTCCAAGCGCTTTTCCGGGCGCACCGCGCGCAAGATCTATTGGGCGCTGATCACCGGCGTGCCCGATGTGAAGGATGGACTGATCGACCTGCCGCTAGCCAAGCAGCCGGGCACGGGCGGCGAGAAGATGATGGTGGACGAGACCGAGCACGGCCAGTCTGCCCGCACGCGCTACCGGGTGATCGGCCGCGCGGGCAATGCCGCCTGCTGGGTCGAACTGCAGCCGCTGACCGGGCGCACTCACCAACTGCGCGTGCACATGGCCGCCATCGGCCACCCCATTGTGGGCGATGGCAAGTATGGCGGGCAGGCCGCATTCCTGACGGGCACGATCAGCCGCAAGATGCATCTCCACGCGCGGCGCCTCAGGATCGAGCATCCCGAAGGCGATCTGCTCGATGTGACCGCACCGCTGCCCGATCACTTTGCGGCGAGCATGGCGCAACTGGGCTTTGACGAGGCGGACGGCGATCTGCCGCTGGAGCCGGTGAAGCTCGTACCGGAAAAGGTGATCGAGAAGCGCGCAGCCAAGGCCTATGCCAAGGAATACCGCAAGGAACGCCGGGGCGAGCGCCGCAAGCGCGCCGATGCCGCCCCCAGCGGCCGCAGCGAACCGCGTGGCCGCGCCGAAGTGAAGAAAGGCCCGGGCAGCAAGGCCCCGACCGGCACCGCGCTGGCGCGGGCTTCGGCTGGACGGGCTTCGGCGGAACGCAATGCGGCCGAGCGGGCGGCGGGTGGCGGAAAGCCCGTCCGCCGCGCGCCTGCCGCGAAGCCGGGCAAGAGCACTTCAGGCGGCGGCAATTCTGGTGGTGGTCGGCCCCCGGCAGGTAAAACGCCGCGCCGCAGCCCGAGGGTCTGATGCACCCGAACTCGGCCTTCAGAAACGAGGATCGCACTCTGTTCGAGGCGCTGATCACCGAGACCGGCTTCGGCATGGTGTTCCTCACCACGCCCGATGGACCGCGCGTGGCACATGTGCCGCTGCTGCTGACGGAAGCCGGCACGCTGCGCTTCCACCTCGCGCTCGGCAATGCGCTGACCCGGCACCTTGATGGCGCGCAGGCGCTGGCGGTGGTGAACGGACCCGATGGCTATATCTCGGCGCGCTGGTATTCAGACCCCGATCAGGTGCCAACGTGGAACTATATCGTGCTCGAGATGGAGGGCCCGGTGCGGCGGATGGACCGCGCCGAATTGCTTGCGCTGCTGGAGGACGTTTCGGCGCACCACGAAGCGCGCGTGGCCGATGGCACGCCTTGGACCATGGACAAGATGGCGCGGATCAAGCGCGACCGGATGATGGACATGATCGCAGGCTTTGAACTGACCGTTCAGGCGTGGCGCCCCACCTTCAAGCTGTCGCAGAACAAGCCG
Organism: Sphingomonadaceae bacterium; assembly: GCA_947442095.1. Taxonomy (GTDB): domain Bacteria; phylum Pseudomonadota; class Alphaproteobacteria; order Sphingomonadales; family Sphingomonadaceae; genus Novosphingobium. The sequence continues at coordinate 3,631 of CANEVG010000123.1, read as the reverse complement.
CCGGAAGAGCGCGCCCGGTTGATAGAGGGGCTCAAGGCCGAGGGTGCGAATGCCCTTGCCGCGTTGATGGAGCGGATTGCGCCATGACGCTCCCTAAACCAATCAAACGCCTCGCCATCTTCGATTGCGACGGCACGCTAGTCGACAGCCAGGCGGATATTTGCGCAGCGATGGATGCAGCGTTCACCGTGGCAGGCCTTGCGCCGCCAGACCGCAACGCCACGCGCCGCATTGTCGGGCTTTCGCTGCCCGAAGCCATGCGGCGGCTGTGTCCGGAAGGCAGCGAGAAGGACCATGCCGCGCTGGCCCAGAACTACCGCGATGCCTTCCGGGTGCGCCGCGCGGCGGGGCAAGTGGCAGAGCCGTTGTATGACGGTATTGCAGCGCTGATCGAGGACCTAGCGGGCGCGGGCTGGCTGCTGGGCGTAGCGACCGGCAAGAGCGACCGCGGCTTGGTGCACTGCCTCGAAACGCACGGCTTGGCCGGACACTTCGTGACGCTGCACACCGCCGACCGCCACCCTTCGAAACCGCACCCGAGCATGATCGACGCCTGCCTCACCGATGCTGGCGCGGCCCCCCGCGACGCCGTGATGATCGGTGACACCTCGTTCGACATGGCCATGGCGGTGAATGCCGGGGTCCGCGCAATCGGGGTCGACTGGGGCTACCACCACCCGCGCGATCTGGTCGAAGCGGGGGCAAGTGCCGTCGCCGGATCAATTGCTGAGCTGCGCCTGCTGCTGAAGGGCATGGAGTGAGCGATCTACCGGGCGCTCCGCGCGATCCAGCCCCTGATCATGCGGCCGCGCGCTTTGCCGTGCTGCAACTGGTGCGGCTGACGGGGGCAGTGCTGGCCTTTGCCGGTGTTCTCGTCGTGTCCGGCAAGCCGACATGGCTGCCGCAGCTGCCTGAGGGGGCAGGCTATGTGCTGATCGCGATCGGGATGATCGATTTCTTCGTCCCCCCGATGTTGCTGGCGCGGCGGTGGAAGAGCAAGCCTTGAAGCGGTTCTACAAGGCTGTTGCCGTTGCGGCGGAGGCCGATGGCTTTCGGGTCACGCTCGATGGCCGGGGCATCCGCACAGTCGGCGGGCGCGCGCAGATCGTGCCGAGCGCGGCGCTGGCCGAAGCGCTCGCGGCGGAATGGGCTGGACAGGGCGCGCGAATCGACCCAGTCGCCTTCGTGCTGCGTGATCTGACGGACTATGCGCTCGATGTGGTGGAGGCTGGAAAGCCCGGCGTGATCGAGGAACTCGTGCCTTATGGTGAGACCGACACCCTGTGCTACCGCGCCGAGCCGGACGAGGCGCTGGGCGTGCGCCAGCGCGCGGTGTGGGAGCCGCTGCTGACCGCTGCCGAGGCGCAGTGGCAGGTGCGCTTCATGCGCGTGGCCGGGGTCATCCACAAGCCGCAGCCACCCGAAACCCTGGCGCGGCTGCGCGAGGAGCTGACCCGGCTCGATGCCTTTACGCTGGCTGCTCTGCGCAATACCGCGGCACTCGCCGCTTCGCTTGTGCTTGGCCTGATGGCGCTGGAGCCTAGCGCGGACACCGATGCCCTTTGGGATGCCGCGAACCTTGAGGAAGACTGGCAGGCCGAGCTCTGGGGCAAGGACGCCGAAGCGCTGGACCGCCGCGCGCGCCGCCACGCCGCCTTCGCCGCAGCGGCGCGCTTTGCGGCACTGGCGCGGAGCTAGCGCCGCCTCGGGCAAACCTACGGCGCTGCCCAATCTGCCACTTCGGCAGCCACCGAGTTCGCCGCGCGGTTGAGCGCGGGGCCAAGCTGAGCGGGCTCGGGCGCGAGGCCGGATACCACGCTTTCGAAGCGCCGCGTCTCGATCCGCCCGCCAGCGAGCCACTTCATCGCATCGAAGCGCACCACCACCGACCGTGTGGGCGCATCATAGCCCATGGTCAGAAGCCGCCCGCCGATTCGCGTGCCAGTGGTATTCTGATCGGTTTCCACCACCAGCCCCTTGCCCCGCGCGCGCAAGGTATCGGCCAGCAGATGCTGGAACGCGCGCGCCGGGCGCTCCACCCACTGCGCGTCCTTCAGATAGGCGACATTGGCAGCATCGACCTGCACCGGAATGCGCAGCACCGAAACCACCGCCGCCGCGCCGGGTTCGAGCACGACCGTGGCCTCGGCCATAGTGCCGCTGGAAACCGATCCGGCAGCAGGGGCCGCCTCCGGGGTGAGGCTGAAAAACGTGCCGGGCGCCTTCTTGGTCCCGATGCTGACGCAGCCCGCCAGCGTGGCGCTTACCCCGGCCAGAGCCAGCAACCGCGTCGCAGCGCGCAAAAGCGAGGGCATGATCGGTTCTCCGCGCGAGATTGATGTGGGGTTCATGGCTTGTAATCCGGCAGGCGCGATGTGCCCACCACGCTGCTGATGCCGCGGTCGCCAATGGCGTCGGTCATCGTGCGGATCGAACGCGAGGTCGCCTCGATATCGCGCACTGCCGATTCGAAGGCAGGCAAGGTCCGGTCGTTGAACTGCTTGGTTGCAGGCCGTGCTTCATCCAGCGTGGCTTTGAGCGAATCTGCCGCCGCCTGCGCCGATTTCAGTGTGGTGCGCAGCTGCTTGGCAATGCCGTTGCTTTCATCGTTGATCATCGAATCCGCAGAACCCGCCAGCTTGTCGACGCTCGCCAGCGTGGTTGTCGCCTGCTTGAGCGTGACCTGCAATTCGTCCAGGGCACGCTTCACATCGGGGGATGCATCGGCGAGGTTACCGGTCATCCTGTCAGTGTGCGCGAGGATGTTGGAGAACGCCTTCTGGTTCTCGTCAGACAACACCAGCGTAAGCCGCTCGCTGAGCGTGGCAAGCCGTTCGAGCAGCAGCGGCGCGTTAGACAGGATTTCCCCCAGCCCGCTGCGCTTGGTCGGGATCACCGGCTTGCCGGCCGGGCCGGGTTCGGTGATCGGCGGCGCACCTTTGACCGCGCCCGCCAGCTGGATGGTGGAAACACCGGTGAAGCTGCCTTGCAGGCTGGCCGTGGTGCCCTGCAGGATTGGCACTTTCTCATCGACCCTTATGCGCACCCGCACGAAGCTCGGGTCTTTCTCCCACAGCGAGATATCCCGGACCTGCCCGGCGGGAACACCGGAATAGGAGACTTCGGAACCCTTCGCCACGCCATCGACCGATTGCTTGAAGAAGATGTCATACTCGCGCTGATCCTGCTGGCTGAGCCGCGCGATCCAGATCAGCAGCGCCGCCAGCCCCGCCAGCAACAGCAGAGTGACCGTCCCGACCCAGATATGGTTGGCGCGCGTTTCCATATGCTGTCCCTATGCCTGCTCTGCAGCCGTGCCAAGCGGCGCTTTTTCCTTATTGGCAGCGGGCCTGCCTGCCGCCTCGTGCCGCTCGTTGGCGGCCAGCGCCGCGCGGCCGCGCGGGCCGTTGAAGTAGGATTTGATCCACGGGTGATCGGTTGCGAGCAATTCGGAGATCGTGCCCACCGCGATCACACGCTTGTCGGCGATCACCGCCACCCGGTCACAGATCTCGTAGAGCGTATCGAGATCGGGGGTGATGAGGAACACAGTGAGGCCAGGCGGCGGCTGCAGGCTGCGGATCAGCTGATCGAACGCAGCCGCGCCAATCGGATCGAGCCCGGCGGTCGG
>CANEVG010000122.1 GCA_947442095.1 Sphingomonadaceae bacterium | reverse complement strand
GGTGCGAACCAGGCAGGCAAACGGCCTAAATCATGCGGCAAAGGTTTGCAAAACCGCAATCTGTAGCAACGGGCTGCGCGCCCCGAAGCTCCGTCAGACGGTTTGTGCAGTAATAACACGAGAGCAATCAATTGTGAGTGTCATGTGTTGGCGTTCGAGGCATGTTTCTTGTTAAACATCCTAACGCTCAACGATAGAATCAAAATTTTTATGCCGGCTTCGCAGATAATGCTGCCGCGTTGGAGCGTGTCGTTGTAGCGCCGTTGATTTGGATTGTGCCATCCGAACCATAAGCACAAACTCCAAATAAAAGCATGACAAACCGTTCTATCTTTGTTAAAAAGGACCTTAAAATCAAAATTTTAATATAAATATAAAAAAGAAATTATATATTTTAAAAATAAACCATCCAAAAATTCCACATAAATACATATAAAATAATGTAATTATTGTAATCCAACTTGGATTATATAAGTTAATTTTAATTAGTGTTGGATTATATTTGGTGTAAAATTCCCTATAATGGGAATATATTATCTGAAACTTTCATTCATGCTGTCGCAGATGGCCATTTATAGCCGATCTGGCTATATTTTCTGAAAATGTAAGTATTTTTCCTTAGTTACATCCCTTAGAAAAGGGTGGTAAATATCGGGCATAAGCCCGAAATTACGAGGTCACCTGATCCAGTTGCTTAGGGGGATGCCGTGGAGATGAGTTCGTTATCGTCTGGCTTAGATGACTTTGCATGCGATGTCGCCCCTGAGGCTATCCCGGGCCTACTGGATTATTCCCGTGCCCAGGCTCCGCGAATGACGATCCACATTATCGAAAGCAACGCGGCAGCGAGAGCGAGCGCATTCAGGTTGTTTTCTCAGTTGGGCTATCATTGTGAGATATACTCGACGGTAGAAGAATTGATGAGTTACCAGCCAACATCAGGCATCCTCCTTATCGACGAAGGGGCGGGCGGCGACTTGGTTGTGACGGCTTTGAAGCGAATTTGGGAGGTGGGTCTTCCGTTGACGGTCGTCGGTTGCGCCAAGAATCCAACGATCGATATGGTGGTCGCCGCCATGCATGCGGGAGCACATTATTATCTTGAGTTGCCGTTCGATGCGCGGAAGATTGGTCCCGTGTTTGCAAAACTGACTGAAGTCAGCAAGTCCCTGCAGCAATCCAACGAAATGCGTGCCGCCGCACGCGCAAAGGTCATGCGGCTTACGCCGCGTGAACGCGAGGTGATTGGTCTTGTGGTGGAAGGCAACAGCAACAAATCGATTGCGCGCTTGCTCGGCCTGAGTCCGCGTACTGTGGAAATTCATCGCACAAAGGCGATGAGCCGCCTTGGCGTTCAGAATTCCAGTGAAGCAGTGCGGATCTGGCTGATCGGCAGCGAAAATCTATAGAAATTTGGGGTGCTTTTGCTCTAATTTTTTAACCGATTTAATCATAATACTACTTAAACAGTCGTCAGCTTCGCATTCATGTGTGGGATTTAATCAAACGAGTACTTAGAATGCACAATGAGCACAACGAGCACAGAGGGCGCACCGCTCCGGTCGTTTGTGCAGCCGACCGGCACGTCTAGCCTATTCGATATGACATCGTTCCAACATTCCAGCCCTCAGGCCAGCAGATCCGCCCATTCCGGGTGCCGCTTGAACGCGGCGGCCACATAGCTGCACTCGGGCACGATCTTCCAGCCATGCTCCCGCGCATCGGCGATCAGGGCTTCGACCAGCTTGCCAGCAATCCCGCGCCCCCCGATTGCGGTGGGGACCAGCGTGTGTTCGGTGGTCAGCACGTCGCCCCGGCGGATATAAGTCAGCCGCCCGAAGGCTGCATTGTCTGGCACGCGGGCCTGATATTCGCCCTCTGCACCTTGATCGATATGCGTGATGGTCGGTTCGTCCATGGGGCTTTGCCTCATCAGGATAGCTAACTTGACCCTTGCCGTATGGCGGCTAAGGCCGGGTCGATGAGGTTCTTCTCCGACAATGCCGCGCCTGTCCACCCCCGTGTTTGGGCTGCGATGCAGGCCGCCGATGGGCCGGACAGGGCCTATGACGGCGATGCGATCTCGCAGCGGCTTGATGCGGCGTTTTCGGACACCTTCGGTGCAGACTGCACAGCGCTCTGGATCGCGACGGGGACGGCGGGCAATTGTCTGGCGCTCTCGGCCATGGTGCCGCCGCACGGCGGCGTCGTCTGCCACCGCGAGGCGCATATCGAGATGGACGAAGGCGGGGCGCCGGGCTTCTTCCTCCACGGTGCCAAGCTGCTTCTGGCAGAAGGCGAAGGCGCGAAGATCACGCCCGAAACGATCCGCGCCGTGATCGATCCGATCCGGCCTGAGGTTCACCAGGTCCAGCCGCATGCAATCTCGATCACGCAGGCGAGCGAATATGGCCGCGTCTATCTGCCCGGCGAAGTGGCGGCCATCGGCGCGCTGGCGAAAGAGCGCGGGCTGGGGCTGCATATGGACGGCGCGCGTTTTGCCGGAGCCGTGGCGCATCTCGGCTGCCATCCCGCCGAAGTGACAGTGCAGGCAAGCGTCGATGCGCTGACCTTCGGCTGCGTCAAGAACGGGGGCATGAGCGCCGAGGCCATCGTGTTCTTCACCCCGGGCATGGCCGACATGGTGCGCTTTCGCCGCAAGCGCGCCGGACACTTGCAATCGAAGGGACGCTATCTGGCCGCGCAAGTGCTGGCACTGCTTGAGGGCGATCTCTGGCTGGCAAATGCGCGTGCTGCCAATGCGGCCGCGCAGGAAATCGCAGCCGCCTGCGCTGACCGGCTGATTCATCCCGTGGAGGCAAACGAGGTCTTCGTGATACTCTCGCCCGCAGAGGCCGCTGCGCTGCGCGCACAGGGCTTCGATTTCTATGATTGGACCGCGCCTGCAGATGCGCCCGGTGCCGCGCGGCTGGTCACGTCGTGGAGCAGCCCGCCGCGTGAAGTGCAGGCCCTCGCCCGCGCCATTGCCGGCTTATGAGCGGCGAGCCAATCCCAGGCGAGGCCCGGTTTCTCGAAGCCAGCATTCTTGTCCCCTTCCTGCTCACGGCGGTGATCTGGGGCTCGACCTGGCTGGTCATCAAGGGCCAGCTGGGCGATGTGCCGCCCAGCTGGTCGGTCACCTGGCGTTTCGCGGGTGCGGCGCTCGGCATGTTCGCGTTCGTACTGGCGAAACGGTTGCCGCTGGTGCCAGACCGGCGCGGGCTGGCGGTTGCTGCTGTGATGGGCTGCAGCGTGTTCTCGTTCAACTTCCAGTTTGTCTACCGCTCCGAGCAGTATCTCACCTCGGGCCTCGTCGCGGTGCTGTTCGCGCTGCTGCTGGTGCCCAACTCGGTGTTGGCGCGGATCTTTCTTGGCCAGCGCATCTCGCGCGGCTTTCTTGCCGGCACGCTCATCGCCATTGTCGGCATCGCGCTGCTGATGCTCCACGAGTACGAACTGGCCCTGGCCAAGAACGCCGCGATGGGCGCGAATGTGCTGATCGGCGGGGTCATGGTGCTCACCGCGCTGCTCTTCGCCTCGGTCGGCAATGTCGTGCAGGCCAGCTCTTATGCGCGCGACCAGCCCGTGCCGACTCTGCTGGCCTGGGCCATGCTGATCGGCGCCTGCGTCGATGCGGTGATCGCGTGGTTCCTCTCCGGCCCGCCCCGGTTCGACTGGAACCTGGGTTATGCCGGCGGGGTCGCCTATCTCGCGATCATCGGCTCGGTCGTGACGTTTCCGATGTACAACGGTCTGCTGCGCGCGCTTGGCCCTGGCCGCGCATCCTACAACGGCGTGCTGGTCCCGGTCGTCGCGATGCTGCTTTCCACGCTGTTCGAGGGCTATCACTGGTCGCTGCTGGCAGGCTCCGGTGCGGCGCTCGCCATGATCGGGCTGGTCGTGGCGTTGAGGGCGCGCAGCCCCTCGCGGTAAGACGGGTAGCGCGGCCGCCAGCCGAGCAGGCGCTTCGCCCGCCCGTTCGCGACGCGCCGGTTCTCCGCATAGAACGCCAGCGCCATGGGTGAAAGCGCGGCTTCCTCAAGTGTCCGCAGCGGCGGTGGCGCCACGCCCAGCAGCCGCGCGGCCTCCTCGATCACCGTGTTCTGGCTGGTCGGCTCGTCATCCGTAAGGTTGTAGATACCCGCCGGGCCAGTGAACCCCGCGATCACGCCAGCGGCGATGTCTTCTACATGTACCCGGCTGAACACCTGGCCATCGAGCGCAATGCGATTGGCCTGGCCTGAGCGCACCCGGTCGAGCGCGCTGCGGCCGAGGCCATAGATGCCGGGCAGGCGAAACACCCGCACGCGGGGGCCAAGACCCTGCCAGGCAAGATCCGCCGCCGTGCGGGCGCTGCGACGGCCAGTGCCGACTTCGGCGGTTTCATCAACCCATGCGCCGCCAGTATCGCCATAGACGCCGGTCGAGGAGAGGTAGCCGATCCAGCCCGAAGACGCGGCGGACAGCGCATCGCCATAGGACGCCAGAACCGGGTCCGCGCCATCGCGCGCCGGCGGCACGGACGAGAGCACATGGCTCGCCGCAGCGAGTTCGGCGCGGACGGCAGCGCTGTCTTCGAACGGTGTCGTGCCCTCCCGCCCAGTGCCGCGCACCTGCCAGCCAGCCGCGCGCAACGTTCCGGCGATCACCTTCGAGGTGTAGCCCATGCCGAAGATGAACAGCCTCATGGCTGCCTAACCAGCAGCTTTGGCGGCACGACTTCGGTCGCATCCGGCACATGGTCCTTCTTCCATTGCATCGCCATGCGCACCCGCGTCTGGCCAGACGGGTGATCGAAGAACAGTGCCTCCTCCAGCGGCCCTGGCGCAATCTTGCGATAGGGGGAAAGCCGCATCGCGGCCCCGGCAAAACCATCGGGCTCGCGCGCGGCATCGAGCCCAAACGCGTCTGCCTCGCTTTCATGCGCGCGGATCAGCGTGTTCGTCAGCGGCGTGGCGAGCAGCGAGAGCACGCTCACCGCGCCGGCGAGCACCGGCAAGGAGGCGGGATCGGCGATACCCCGCACGCCCCAGCGCTGACCGCCATAGCGGATCAATGGCGGCACGGTGCGCGCGGTCAGCCAAAACATCGCAGCGGTCAGCAAAGTGAGCGACAGGATCATCCGCCACACATGCCCCAGCACATAGTGGCCCAGTTCGTGCCCCATCACTGCGGCGGTTTCGGCTGGCGTGCTCTTGTTCAGCAGATTGTCGTTCAGCGTGATCCGGATCGTGGGGCCGATGCCGGAGACATTGGCGGAGATGCGGTCTGACTGGCGCGAGGCATCGATCAGATAGATGTGCTCTGCAGGCACGCCTTGCGCCTTGGACATCGCCACGATCCGGTCCCGCACCGGGCCTGCGGGCAGTTCGGTGGTGGTGTTGAACAGCGGCACGATGAACACAGGAGCGATGAGCACCATCAGGGTGATCGCCGCCGCCGAAACCCCCGTGCCGATCAGCCACCAGTGCTTTGGATAACTGCGGATCACCGCATAGATCACCAGCAGCAACACGCTGCCAAACAGCGCGCTGATCACAAGCCCGATCGCCTGATCGCCCAGCCATTCGCCCGGCGACTGGTTCATCAGCCCATACTGCCGCTCGCGCAGATAATCGGTGTAGAACGACCAAGGCAGGCTCAGCGCGGTATCCACCGTGATGAACACCAGCGCGCAGGCCAGCATCCCCAGCCAAGGCCGCCAGCCGCTCCGCTGCATCCCGTCACGCACTTTGGGCAGTAGCCGCACGCGCAGCAAGAACCAGTAGATGCCCACAGAAAGCAGCGTGCCCCAAAGGGAAAGCCAGATGCCGCCCTCGAAATAGGCGTCGGAACGCGCCTTGGCCGGGCCGCTCAGCGCCGCGAGCCACGTCTGCGTGGCGTGATCGACATCGAACCCGGCGGCATGGGCAAGGCCAGGGAGCAAGGTCACCGACAGAAAGGCTGCCGCCGCGATCCGCTTCCAAGCCATCATATCGCCCATCTCCACCATAATGGCCCTATCCCGCGCGCATGGGTGCGGGGCGACCGGGCCTTCGTCAAGCCGTCCTGCTCAGGAAGTTCGCCGGTTAGTTTCGGGCCATGCCAAATTTGCGTTTCGCGATGGGCCCGCGCTCCCTACATTGGGGCCATGAACGATCTCTCCACTACGCCGGCCCCAGCCGCAGCCAACCCCGCAGCCAACCCCGCAGCCAACCCCGCAGCACTCGGCTCCGCGCCTGTGATCCGGCGCTGCGACTATCTGCCGCCGGCGTGGGTGGTGCCCGAAATTGCGCTGGACTTCGCGCTGTCGCTCAGCGCGACCAGGGTCCGCAACACGATGGTGGTCAAGCGCAAGAGCGAGGGGCCGCTGCGCCTCAACGGCGACGGGCTGGTTGCTGCCAGCGTGCAGGTCGACGGCGCAGCGCACAACGACTGGCGCATGGACGGCGACATGCTGGTCATCGCGCTGCCTGGCACGCGCCACACGGTGACGATCGAGACCGTGATCGATCCCGCGGCCAACACCCAGCTGTCGGGCCTCTATGCTTCGGGCGACATGCTCTGCACCCAGTGCGAGGCTGAAGGCTTCCGCCGCATCACTTTCTTCCCGGACCGGCCCGATGTGCTGAGCCGCTACAAGGTGCGGATGACGGGCGACAAGGTGGCGTTCCCGGTGCTGCTGTCGAACGGAAACCCGGTCGCTTCGGGCGACAATGCGGATGGCACACACTGGGCGGAATGGCACGACCCCTGGCCCAAGCCGTCTTACCTCTTCGCGCTGGTGGCAGGCGATCTGGTGGCGGCGCGCGATCATTTCACCACTCGCTCGGGCCGCAAGGTCGATCTTGCAATCTATGTCCGCGCGGGAGACGAGACGCGCACCGATCACGCAATGCGCGCGCTGATCGCCTCGATGCGCTGGGACGAGGAGGTCTATGGCCGCGAGTACGATCTCGACTTGTTCAACATCGTTGCGGTGGCCGATTTCAACGCGGGCGCGATGGAGAACAAGGGCCTCAACGTGTTCAACACGCGCTACATTCTGGCCGATCCCGAAACCGCGACCGACAGCGATTATGACGCGATCGAGGGCGTGGTCGCGCACGAGTATTTCCACAACTGGTCGGGCAACCGCGTGACCTGCCGCGACTGGTTCCAGCTGAGCCTCAAGGAAGGCTTCACCGTGCTGCGCGACCAGCAGTTCAGCGCGGACATGGGCTCCGCCCCGGTCAAGCGCATCGCTGATGTGCGCGTGCTGCGCGCGGCGCAGTTCCCGGAGGATTCCGGACCTCTCGCTCACCCGATCCGGCCCGATTCCTATCAGGAAATCAGCAACTTCTACACCGCGACGGTCTATAACAAGGGTGCCGAGGTGATCCGCATGATGACCGTGCTGGCCGGCCCCGAGCGCTTCCGCAAGGGCACCGACCTCTATTTCGACCGTCACGACGGCGAAGCGGCGACCTGCGAGGATTTCGTGCGCGCCGTCGAAGACGGCGCCGGACTCGATCTCAAGCAGTTCCGCCGCTGGTACGAGCAGGCAGGCACCCCGCGCGTGTCGGCCGCGCTGACCCACGCAGGCGATACCGCGACGCTGGTGCTGCGCCAGACCGTGCCCGCTACCCCGGGCCAGACGGACAAACAGCCGATGGTCATCCCGCTGCGCACCGCGCTGTTTGACCGCGCGGCCGGCCAGCACAGCGGCGAGCAGCTGCTGGTGCTGACTGAAGCGGAGCAGACGTTCAGCTTCCCCGGCTTTGCGCAGCCGCCGGTGCTTTCGATCAACCGGGGCTTTTCCGGGCCTGTCGCCATCGAGACAGTCATCTCGGTCGACGACCTCGTGTTCTTGGCCGCGCACGATGATGATCCTTTCGCGCGGTACGAGGCGATGCAGCAACTTGTGGTCCGGCACCTTGTTGCCGCCGTCACCGACGAGTTGAACAATGCCGCGCGCGAAGCCGGGCTTGCTGCCATCGGCCAAGTGTTTGCAGCCGTGCTTGCCGACAAGGCGCTCGACGATCTGATGCGCGGTGAATTGCTTATCCTTCCGGGCGAAGGTTATCTCGCAGAGCAGCTCACCGTGGTCGATCCTGCGCGCATTCATGCCGAGCGCGAGGCGCTCAAGCGCTGGCTTGGCACGCTGCTCGCTGCGGAGTGGCGTGCGCTGCATGATCGCTGCAGCGCCGTGCCCTATAGCCTTAAAGCCGCCGCGCGCGGCGCGCGCACGCTCAAGACCCAGGCGCTGGTCTATCTCGCCGCAGCCGATCCAGTGGAAGCGGCCCGCCGCGCCGAAGCGCAGTATGCTTCGGCAGACAATATGACCGACCGGCAGGGCGCGCTCATGGTGCTGGCCGGGATCGGCGCGCCGGAGTGCGATACGGCGCGACTGGAGGCCTTGGCCGATTTCCATGATCGGTTCGCCGATAACCAGTTGGTGATCGACAAGTGGTTCTCGATTCAGGCCGGCGCGCTCCATCCTGAGACGCTGGCCCATGTCGCGGCGCTGTCGGACCATGCGGACTTCACGCTGGCCAACCCGAACCGCGTGCGCGCGCTCTACATGGCTTTTGCCGCCAATCCCCAGGCGTTCCATGCCGCGAGCGGCGCGGGCTACCGCATGATTGCCGATCTCATCCTGCGGCTCGATCCGATCAACGGCAATGTCGCGGCGCGCTTCGTTCCGCCGCTGGGCCGCTGGCGCAAGATCGAACCGCTGCGGGCCGCGCTCATGCGCGCCGAGCTCGAACGGATCGCCGCTGCGCCCGGCCTCTCGCGGGATGTGCGCGAACAAGTGAGCAAGAGTCTGGAGGGATGAACGGCGCGGTAGAGGTCCTGACCCATCCTGCGCTTTGCGGCGCAGCGCATGGCTTCCTCGGCCGCGCGGGCGGAGTGAGCGAGGGTCTCCATGCCGGGCTCAATGTCAGCTACAGCGAGGACGAACCGGCCCACACCGCCGAAAACCGCCGCCGCGCGGGGCATGCCGTGCTGCCCGGTGCGCGGCTGCTCACCTGCTATCAGATCCATTCGCCCGATGTGGTGACCGTGACCGCGCCGTGGGTTGATGCCGATCGTCCCAAAGCCGATGCATTGGTGACAGACCAGCCCGGCTTCCTGCTCGGCGTCCTCACCGCCGATTGCGCACCGGTGCTGTTTCACGATGCCGCCGCCGGGGTCATTGGTGCCGCCCACGCTGGCTGGAAAGGCGCGATTGGCGGGGTGACTGACCGCACGGTCGAAGCCATGGAAGCGCTCGGCGCAGACCGCGCGCGCATGGCTGCGGTGGTCGGCCCGTGCATCGCGCAGGCAAGCTATGAAGTGGACGCCGCGTTCGAGGCGCATTTCACGTCAACGGACCCCGAGACCGAGCGCTTCTTCAAGGCCGGCCGCGCCGGGCATGCGTGGTTCGATCTTGAAGGCTATGTCGC
>CANEVG010000121.1 GCA_947442095.1 Sphingomonadaceae bacterium | reverse complement strand
GTGTTGCGGTAGAACTCCACACCTTGCACGAGCGAGCTGGCGCAATTGCCTACGCCGATCACTGCGACCTTGATTGGCTTCATTTAAACCGATCCCTTTGGACAAACGAATTGAGCGATTGTAACTAAACTGCCTCACTCCACACAAAGGTGACAGATTGCAAGGACATTTCCGCTGCGTCACGGATGTCACGATAAACCGGCGCGCCGATGAAGGCCCGGGTGCTTTGCTGCAAGAGCGAATCTGATCGCAAAAGCCAGCTTCAAGCCGTTCTGATAAACACAGATTTTTCCGCGACATATCATGAAGCCTTGGCCTGAACCGATTGCGGCGCACCCTGCTGCAACGCCGCAGAACGATTGCTTGATGGAAAATCGCATGGTTTCTTGAACCTGTGGTCTGTGACAATTTGGCTTACGTATTTGCCACCGAATCAGCGAGATTTGCCTTCGTTGAGCCGACTGAGCAGAAGGCCACCAGCGATCAGCAGCATGCCCAGCCCGTCAAGCAAGCCGATAACCTCGTCAAACGCCAGCCAACCGGTGAGGATCGAAACTGCGGGTTGAGTGAGCAAGACGACCCCGACAACCAACGCTGAAAAATGGCGGAGTGCGAAAACGATAAGGCCTTGCCCGATCACCTGGCTGCCCAGCGCCAGCGCAACGAGCGGCCACCAGTTATGTGGCCAAACCGGCTCTCCCAAGGCCACGGCGATGGCCAGCATGACCGGCGCTGCTGCTAAGGTCGAATGGAAGAGCAGGCCCCAGCTGTCGAATTGACCGCGCGCGCGCTGGATCAGCAGAATGTAGAAGACGTAGAAGAACCCTGCGAGGATGCAGAACAGGTCTCCGATCAAGGTGGCGCTGTCGATCTCCAGCGAACGCCCCAGCAAAATGCCGGCTCCAGCGAGAGCGGCCAGAATGGCGGCAACTTCAAGCAGCCGCGGCCACCTTCGCGCGACCATGAGGCCCCAGAACATCAGGATGAGGCTTCCAGCATTGCCAAACAGAGATGCGTTGCCAAGACGGGTTTGCGAAATGCCGATGTGCCAGCTTGCCAGATCGAGGGCAAAGAACACACCTGCGGTTGCCACGGCTACCCACGCGCCAAAGGCAAACACGGGGCTTTGGCTGGTTTTGCGCTGCCGCAGCGCCAGATACCCGAGCAGCGGGAGGGGCAGAAACAGCCGCCAGAAACCAGCTGATACCGGACCGGAATCTGCAAGCCGGACCGACCAGGGCCCAAGCGCCAGGGCGAAATTGCCGCCAAGCAACGCAGCGAAGTGCCATGGGTTCGGCCGCTCTGTCGCCGGCCGGGTTTGGTTGATCGTCATGGCCCGCTTGTTAACTCGCGCTTGTCATGCGGACACCGGCATCCTAACTGCGTTTCAAAAGGAAACCCAGTGATCCAGGTTCGGGGTCTCGCAACCTCGGGTAGCCCTTTAGCTGATTGGCCCGACCCCTTGTTCAGCATAGTCAGTAGCTTCCGCAGCCTTTTTTCCAAGTCCCGTTTACTGCCGCCCGGCTTCCCTTTCCAATTTGTTGACCTCCTTCCAGCACTTCCCTTCGAAAGGCAGACAGTTCATGCACGATTGGCTCTTCCAGCCGGTGCAGCTCGGCGCGATCATGGCGCCGAACCGCATCCTAATGGCACCGCTAACGCGCGGCCGCGCTGATTTGGCTGCTGTTCCCACCGAGATCATGCAGAGCTATTATCGCCAGCGTGCAGGTGCGGGGCTGATCATATGCGAAGCCACCGGGATCAGTGCAGAAGGGTCGGGGTGGCCCAGCGCGCCAGGTATCTGGACCGATGCGCAAGTCGAGGGCTGGAAGCCAGTGACCGAGGCGGTAAAAAAGGCCGGTGGCCGCATCATCATGCAGCTGTGGCATATGGGCCGGATCGTTCACTCCGATTTCTTAGGTGGTGAACCGCCCGTTTCCGCTTCCGCCACGCGCGCACCCGGCCATGCGCACACCCCAGAGGGCCGCAAGGATCATGTCATCGCCCGGCCACTGCGGCTGGACGAGATGCCGCGCCTTGTCGACGACTATGGCCACGCAGCTGAAAATGCCAAGCGTGCCGGGTTCGATGGCGTGCAGCTCCATGGTGCCAACGGCTATCTTATCGACCAGTTCCTGCGCAACTCGTCGAATCTGCGTGATGATGACTACGGCGGCAGCCCCGCAAACCGGGTGCGGCTCATGCGCGAAGTCATGGAGCGGTTGATCGCGGTGTGGGGGGCGGAGCGCGTTTCGATCCGGCTTTCGCCCAACGGGGAAAGCCAAGGGGTTGACGACAGCGACCCGGCCTCGCTGTTTGCCGAAGCGGCGCGTGTGCTGGAGGCGCTGAAAGTCAGCTTTGTCGAGCTGCGACAGCCCGGTCCTGAGGGTACCTTTGGGGCGACCACAGTGCCGCCGCAGGACGGCCTGATCCGCCAACACTACACTGGGCCGATTGTGCTCAATAGCGACTACACGCCAGAAGGCGCAGCGGCTGACGTCGCCTCGGGCCGGGCGGACGCGATCAGCTTCGGCCGGCCGTACATTTCCAACCCCGATCTGGTCGAACGCATTCGCGTCAATGCCCATCTCGCACCCAATGTCGGTGTGCCGCAAACGTGGTACTTCCCGGGCGAGGCAGGCTATATCGACTACCCGACGCTGGCCGAGGAAACGGCCGGCACTTCAGCTTGACCCAAACACGTAAGGAGCCTGCCTTGCGCGCAGTGCCTCGTTCCTGGCTGTTCGTTCCTGGTGACAGCGAAAAGAAGCTGCTCAAGACCCCGGAGACGGGCGCGCATGCACTGATCATCGATCTGGAGGACGCGGTCGCGCTCTCCGCCAAGCCAACCGCGCGGCGCATGACGCGCGATTGGCTGGAGGCGCACAAACTCCAGATCACGATGCGAAAGCAGGCTCGGTGGGTGCGGATCAACGCCGTGGATACCGGCATGTGGCAAGAGGATCTTGCGGCGGTGATGGCAGGGGCGCCGGAAGGCATCATGCTGCCCAAGGCCGAAGGGCCGGATCAGATCCGCCAAGTCGCTGCCGAGATCTACGAGCTGGAACAGCGCCACGGGATTCCCAATGGCCAGACCCGGCTATTGCCTCTCGTGAGCGAAACGCCGCGCGCTGCACTCACCATCAGCGCCTACATGGACGCTTCGATGCCTCGGCTGGCTGGCTTGACCTGGGGCGCTGAAGATCTTTCCGCAGAACTTGGCGCTTCGCGCAAGCGTGATAGCGAAGGGCAATGGACCGATCCGTTCCGGTTCGTCCGGGCTCAGACTTTACTTGTAGCGCACGCGCGCGGCGTCTGGCCGATCGACACGCTCTATGCCGATTTTCGGGACGAAGACGGCACGCGCCGCGCTGCCGAAGCCGCGCGTGCGGACGGCTTTGCCGGGATGCTGGCGGTTCATCCTTCGCAAGTGCCATTGATCAATGAAGCCTTTACACCAACCGAGGAAGAACTGGGCGCTGCGCGTGCCATCGTTGATACCTTTGCTGCCAATCCCGGGGTGGGGGCTTTGCAGCTCAACGGTCGCATGCTGGATCAGCCGCATCTGAAGCAGGCCAAAGCTGTGCTCGGGATCGACTGAGATAAGATCAGCTAACGAAACGCCAGGTAACAAACGATCAGGGCGCTGCGGTTTTCGGCGGCACAACCGGTGCAGCTTCTGTGTCTGGGCCAGGCTCGGCGGCCGCGCTGGCATCGGGTGCGGCCTCGGATGCTGCTGCACCATTGGCCTTCTTGTCCTTGTCAGCCGGGCTGATTGCGGCTGGGGCCAGTGGGGGCTGCGCCTGCGAGCGATCGGTGTTCAGCATCGCATCGCTGACCGTTCCGGGCAGGACCTCCACGCCCGCGGTCGGCCCGGCCTTGGGCGCTGAAAGGCCATCACAGCCGGCAAGCATCAGAAGCGGGGCAATGGTCAATACGGGGGTCAATGCGGGGGCCAATGCAGAGGCCAGTGCAGAGGCCAGTGCAGAGGCCAGTGCGAGGCGCGGGAGCAATCGGGTCATGGCAAGTCCTCAGCAGCGGTGCCGGAAGGGTTGCCCGGCGCGAGCTGGGCCAGAAAGGTCTCGGCCCGGGCCAGCAGTGCGCTATCCCACACTTCCGGCGCAGCAGAAATGCCCAGCGCGGCAAGGCTGGTAACCCCGAAATCCTCGATACCACACGGCACGATACCGCCGAAATGCGTGAGATCGGGCGCGAGATTTACCGAAAAGCCATGCATAGTCACCCAGCGGCGGATGCGCACTCCGATCGCGCCGATCTTGGCCTCGCCGCCATCCGGCCCCCGTGTCCATATGCCCACTCGCCCGGCAGCGCGCCAGGAATCGACGTCGAAATCGGCGAGTGTGTCGATCACCCACCCCTCGACCGCGTGGACAAATCCGCGCACGTCACGCGCCCGGGTCCTGAGATCGAGCATAAGATAGCCTACGCGCTGACCGGGGCCATGGTAGGTGTAGCGCCCGCCGCGGCCAGCCTCGACCACTTCAAAACGAGGATCCAGCAATTCGCCGGCCGCTGCACTTGTCCCGGCGGTGTATACGGGCGGGTGCTCCAGAAGCCAGATCCGCTCCGCGGCTGCCCCATCTGCAATCGCAGCATTGCGTGTGGTCATTTCGGCCAGCGCCTCACGATAAGGCACAGGCTGATGATCCTGCCTGATTTCGACCCGCTCCAGCATCCGCATGGTTTAAGCACATGGCCTTACCGTGCAATGGTGGCAAGAGCCAGAATCGAGGCTAGAATCGCATGTGCGGGTTGAGGCTTCCATGGAGGTTCGCCAGGGGATGCGCTGCGGTTTGTGTCCTGCTAGGGCTTGGCGAGAAAGGGACAAAATCGCCGTGACGACTTTGGATAGCAGCGCCGCCTGGGCCAGTGCCACTCGCATGGTCGCCGCGAACCGTGATCTGCTCATGGCGATTGCGGGCGTATTCTTTGTGCTGCCCTGGCTTGCCAGCTCGGTGTTCGTGCCTGCACCCGTAATCACCGATTCGCTGACCGAAGCCCAGAAGATCGCACAGTTGCAGGCTTATCTCGCCAGTTCCCTGCCGGTGCTCATTGGGCTGTCCTTGCCGACGATGGTGGGTGTGCTCACCATGCTGGTCGCCATGCTGGACCCAAGCCGGCCAACGGTGGGCGGCTGCATTCGCCGCGGACTTGGCGTCTTTCCCGCTTATCTTGCCTCGCAGCTCGCGATCGTCCTGGTCTGGACGATCGCCTTTGGGGTGTTCTCGGCTGTGGCTGGGCTGGTGGTGTCAGATAAAGTTGCGCTGGTGGCGGTGATCTTCGCGCTGTTTTATTTCGTGGTGCGGACAATTCTCGTGGCCCCCGTTATGGCACGGCAAGCAATCCGGAACCCCCTTCTCGCGATCCGCGAGAGCATCCGCCTCACACGCGGCAATGTTGGGCGCATACTTTCGTTCATCGGATTGTCCGGCCTGCTCTTTTTCGTCGTCTACGGCCTGATGATGACGTTTGTGAGCGTGGTGCTGGTGTTGCTGTTGCAGGGCGAACCGCAGCGGTTGCTGGGTGAAGGTCTGGGCTGCATTCTCCTTGCGATTGGAAACACTTACTACGTTGCCATGCTTGCCGCGATCTACTGCCAGCTTGCAGGTTCAGCATCCGGTCCCGCTTCCGGCCAAGCGCCCGTTTGACGGTGATGGGCGAAACCGAGGTCCAGTTGCCGCGGGGCCGGATGGCATTGCTGTTCATGGTCATGCTGGTGACCGCAGCGGGCAACACCGCCATGCAATCGGTCATGCCGTCTATCGGTACGCATCTGCAGATTGCCGATGTGTGGGTGAGCCTTGCCTATAGCTGGTCCGCCTTGCTGTGGATGCTCCTCGCCCCGTTCTGGGCGCGGCGTTCCGATCGGCGCGGCCGCAAGGCCATGATGGCGCTGGGCCTGGTCGGTTTCGCTGTTTCGTTCGCGCTTTGCGGCGCGGCGCTTTATGCGGGCCTCAATGGGATGATCAGCGGGCTTGCCGCCATTCTCCTGTTTGCGGCGGCGCGCTCGCTTTATGGTGGTTTCGGCTCGGCCGCTCCGCCAGCGGTGCAGGCCTATGTCGCCAGCCGCACCAGCCGCACCGAACGCACACAGGCGCTGTCGATGGTATCCTCCAGCTTCGGCCTCGGCACAGTGGTCGGTCCGGCTCTCGCACCGCTGCTGATCCTGCCGGGGATAGGCCTGATCGGGCCATTTGCAGGCTTTACGCTGGCAGCAGTGGTCGTGCTCGTACTGCTTCGGTTGCGATTGCCAGATGATGATCCGCGCTATGCCGGGCGCGGTGAAATCCTGGGTGAGCCGTTCAGCGCTTCGTCCAATCCGCGCATGGTCGAGGAGGAACACGCAGACAGCGATGATTCGCTCGGCCGTATGGCGCATAATGGGCACTCTGCAGCTTCTCTGACAGGGCGACTGCGCTGGACTGATCCGCGCATGCGCGCCTGGCTGGCGGTCGGCGTCCTCGGCGGGCAGGCACAATCGATCCTGCTGGGCATAGTCGGGTTCCTCCTGCTCGACCGGCTTGGTCTGCGCCATCAGCCCGATGCGGCTGCCGGTCCGATCGGCCTTGTGCTGATGGGCGGGGCGGTCGCCACGCTGCTCGCGCAATGGGGGCTTATCCCGATGCTGAAACTGGGGCCGCGCACGTCGACGCTGTGGGGCATGGGATTGGTGTGTCTGGGCACGGTGGCGATGGCTACCGGGCGTGACCTTCATGCCATCGCAACAGGCTTCGCGATTTGTTCGCTTGGCTTCGGCTTGTTCCGTCCGGGCTTTACATCCGGTGCCAGTCTGGCGGTTTCGCGCGAGGAACAGGGTCAATCGGCAGGCATTGTCGCCGCGGTCAACGGATCAGCCTATATCATTTCGCCCGCTATCGGCGTTTGGCTTTACAACAACTTCAACTGGTCCGCCTGGGCTGTGGTTGAGGCGATGGCCTTGCTTGTCATTCTGATCTGCCTGTTCGCCATTCGCCGCGATCAGGCTGCCTGACGCATCAGGCAAGACCCAGCCGCACGACAACGCGCCCTGCTGCGGCATCATGCAGGCGGACCGACACGGCGAGCAGCAAGTTGAGGCCCACCGAAAGGTAGATGAAATACCAGATCGGACTCCCCGCAATCATCGAAAGACCTAGCAGGACAGCGCGCGGATTGGGGCCGAGATAGCGCAACAGTTCGAGCAAGGGCCGCTGTTCCTTCTGCACCTCGGCCCGGATGCGGGCGAGCAGTGCGGGATCATCAGCCATGGTGCGAGTCACGGCAGCGTCGATGCGCAGGGCATTCGGGCTCATCCCTGCCGCGAGCCGGAGATAACCCGCCACAACGCCCCGCAGCAGCCAGCCTATGCCGCCACTGTCAGCAAACAGCCTGCGGTCCGGCCCGCTCATATTCTGGAGCCATGGCACGCCGTAGGTCCAGTATTGGTAAAAGCGCCGCTGCACTTCGACATGGTTGGCCTGAACAATGTGGCTGGCCCCTGCGGACAGGGTCCAGAACCACGCCCAGCCCGGCCCGATTGCGCGCGCAAGGACAAAGGCCAACAGCACATAAAGCACGATGTGGCTGACATAGTCGCAGATACCATCGACCAGCTCGCCGAGCGGGCTGGTCTTGCCGGTGATGCGTGCCAGATCGCCATCCGCTCCGTCCACCACGTGCCATGAAAGGTGCAGAGCCATGCCCAGAATAGCCCACAACGGCCCGGAAGTGGTAAAGTAGACCGCCCCAGCCGCCACCACGAGCAGCCCTCCGAACACCGAGACCATGTTGGGCGTCAGCGGTGTGGGGGCAAGCGCACGCGCCAGCTGCCAAGCGAGCGGATGATAGATATAGTGATTCAGCGCATCCTGCATCTCCCGCGCACGGGCAGGGCGCTTGATGGGGGCGCGTTCGGTTGGTCTGATGTTCATCAAGTCAGTCCGCCGGGTCAGCGACGGGCCCCCAGATCGCCGAGGCCGACAGTGCCGCTTGCCATCGCCAGCATGGCATCGAGGCTCTTCTTGGCGTCAAGCCGGAGGGACTCTTCGATCTCCACCCGTGGGGCGAGATCGCGCAGCGCAACGTAGAGCTTCTCCAGGGTGTTAAGCGCCATGTAGGGACATATGTTGCAGTTGCAGTTGCCGTCAGCGCCGGGCGCACCGATGAAAGTCTTCTCGGGCAGCGCGCGCTTCATCTGGTGGATGATGTGCGGTTCGGTCGCGACGATAAGTGTATCGCCCGGGAAGGTCTGGGCAAACTTCAAGATGCCGCTGGTTGAGCCGACATAATCCGCGTGATCCACGATGGTCGGCGGGCATTCCGGATGCGCCGCCACCGGCGCGCCGGGGTGCTGCGCCATGAGCTTGAGCAGTTCGGTTTCCGAAAACGCCTCGTGGACGATGCACACGCCTGGCCAAAGCAGCATGTCCCGGCCAAACTTGCGATTGAGATAGCCGCCGAGGTGGCGATCCGGGCCGAAGATGATCTTCTGTTCGGGCGGGATCTGGGCAAGGATCGTTTCCGCGCTCGATGACGTCACGATCACATCGCTGAGCGCTTTCACCTCGGTCGAGCAGTTGATGTAGGTCAGCGCGATATGGTCGGGGTGCGCGGCGCGGAAGGCGCGGAACTTTTCGGGCGGACAGGAATCCTCAAGGCTGCATCCCGCGTCCATGTCGGGCAGGACCACGATCTTTTCGGGGCTAAGGATCTTGGCCGTCTCGGCCATGAACTTCACGCCGCAAAACGCAATGACTTCGGCGTCGGTTGCCGCCGCCTTGCGCGAAAGCTCGAGCGAATCACCCACGAAATCGGCGAGGTCCTGAATCTCGGGCTTCTGGTAATAATGCGCGAGGATCACAGCCTTGCGGTCTTTGCGCAGCCGGTCAATTTCGGCGCGCAGATCAAGGCCGGCGAGATTGGTAGGCTGGGCTGTCATCGCTCTAAATCCCTTTGGCCTAAAGAAGCTTGTGCCCCTTTTGCTGGAACAGGCACTTACGCCGGCATTTACGGATGTGCCGCGCTAACGGCAATAGCCTGCGCGATGGCGGTCATCGCGGCGGTGCTGGCCAGGACCTGGATCAGGGCATGAACCCCGATCACCGCGCCCATGGCGATTAGCGTTGCGGGATGCGCGCGGCCCAGAACCTTGGCATCATGGCGGGCCATGATGCCAAGGACGCTGACTTGCAGCGCTGCCTCCAGCCAGGCTCCGCCGCTCTGCCCCAGCAGCGGTATTGACAGCAAACGGCCAGGCGCAGGCTCTATCAGGATGACGGCGGCACCGAGCATGAGGCGGCGATGCCATTGCATTTGTCGGCGCATCGCGATGGCGACTGCAACCATGCTGCCAAAGGCCATCGTCTCGACCTGGGTGAGTGACCGGAAATACGCGTCGGTGAAAAACGGCGGCACGCGGTGCAGGGCAAGCGCATGC
>CANEVG010000120.1 GCA_947442095.1 Sphingomonadaceae bacterium | reverse complement strand
GGGCGCAGCACGGGATCGGTGATGCGCGTGAAGGACAAGAGGCCTGCCCTGACCTCGGTGATCACATCGAGCGAGGTGAGAATGCCGATACCCACGCCCTGCAGCACCAGCGACGTGATCATCTGGATGTCGTTGCTGGTTGCCTTCTTGTCGAGCACCGCACGGGTGGTGCCTTCGAGAACGGCGATCTGCTGGTGCACCGCCAGCGGGTGGGTGGGAACCACCACAGGCGAGCCGATGCAGGCGGAAAAGCGCGCCTCGGCCTGCTCGCCGAAAGGGTGTCCAGCGGGTGTAATGAAGCCCAGATGCACATCGACAAACGCGCGCACCGTGATGTCGCGGTAGGATTCCGGATCGAAGAACACCCCGAAATCAACCTCGTTGCTGGCGATCATCCGGCGCACCTGATCGCTGCCCGCCACCTTTACATCGATGCTGATGCCGGGGTAGCGGCTTTGGAGCGACTGGATTGCCGCAGGGATCATGCCCTTGGCCAGCGCGTCGATCACCGCAATCTCGACATGGCCGCGCTTCAGCCCGCGCAGGTCTTCGATCTGCGCGCGCACTTCGGAGAGGCTTTTCTGCCAGCGCCCGCCAGCGGCCATCATGATCTCGCCCGCGGCAGTCAACCGCAGGCCAGTGGGCAAGCGTTCGAACAGTGGCATGCCGATCTCTGCCTCGACATTGAGGATCTGGCGATCGATCGCGGAAGCGGATACGTTGAGTTCGTCTGCGGCCTTGCGGATCGAGCCGAGCCGGCCGACAGCAATGAAATAGCGCAGGAAACGGGAAAACGCGGGCACGGTTACGACCTACTCTGGACCTACCTAATTTTTGCAACGCTGCGCCCGATTCATTGCATTTGCACGAAACAGGTCAAGGCCATAACGACACAGGCTTGCAGTTAATCGGGGCGGGGTACGCACAAATGGCAGGGGGCAGTTCGGCATTAGGCTGGCGCGTGCGCGTTGCAGCCCTTGCTGGCCTGCTGGCGGTGCCCGCCATGGCCCATGCTGGTCCGCTGCCGCTCGATCCGGCGCGCGAGGCGGCAGTGGCAGCCCTCATCGATTCCGCGAAGGCCAGCCCCCCGGCACTGCGTGTACTGCTGCGCGGCATGCCCAAGGGCGGCGATCTGCACAATCATCTGGCCGGCGCGATCTATGCCGAGAATTTCCTCAAGTGGGCGGCGGCCAAGGGCTTTTGCGTGGACGCGAGCGGCCTCACGGTCGAGCCGCCGCCATGCCCGGCGGAGCGCGCGATCGAGCGGTTTGCCGGGGAAAACGAGTTCGGTTTCGACCGGCTCGTCGATGCGATGTCGACCCGCGGGTTTCAGCGCGGCGTTGGGCAGAACGATGTTTCCGGCCACACCCAGTTCTTTCGCTCGTTCGACCGCTTCTTCAAGATTGCGGGTGAGACAGCGCAGATGCTGACGAGCGTGCGGCGCATCGCGGCGGGCGACAACCTTTCCTACCTCGAGCTTGATCACAACACCGCAGCCCTGTCATCCGTGGTGCGCGCGGCGGGAGACACGCCCGTCAGCGCAGCCGATTTCGGGGCGCAATATGCGTCAGATGCCAAGGCATTTGCGGCGCTCATTCCGCAGGCGCGCGCCGAACTCGATGCCGATGAGGCGGCTTCGGCCAAGGCCATGTCCTGCGGCGCGCCAGCAGCGGAGCCAGGGTGCAAGGTTGCCGTGCACTACTTGTTCCAGTCGCTGCGTGCCTTGCCGCCCGCACAGGTCTATCGTTCGCTGATCCTTGGCTTTATAATGGCCGATGCCGATCCGCGCTTTGTCGGCGTCAACATCGTCATGCCCGAAGACGCGTATCTGGCGCGGCGGGATTACAAGCTCCACATGGCGATGATCCGCTTTCTCGCCGCCAAGTATCCCAAAGTGAGGCTAACGCTGCATGCCGGCGAGGTGACGCTGGGGCAGGTGCCGCCGGAAGACCTGACGGATCATATCGAGCAAGCGGTGGCGGTGGGCGCGAAGCGCATCGGGCACGGCACCGGCATTGCGTTCGAGGACCAGGCCGAAGACACCATGTCGCGCATGGCGAAAGAGGGCATTGCGGTCGAGATCAACCTTACCAGCAATGCGGTGATCCTGGGCGTGAAGGGTAAGGACCATCCGCTCAATCTTTACCGCGCGCATGGCGTGCCCGTCGTGCTTTCGACCGACGATCAAGGTGTGCTGCGCTCGGATATGACCACTGAATATGTCCGCGCAGTGCACGAGCAGGGGCTTGGCTACAGCGCGCTGAAAACGATCGCACGCGCCGGGCTGCACTATTCGTTCGTGCCGGGAGAAGCGCTCTGGGCGGACGCGGCAAAGCTGGCGCCTGTTGCTGCCTGTGTCGATCTTGCAACACCCGCCTGCGGCAAATATTTGGCAGAAAACGAAAAGGCGCGGCTGCAGGCTGATCTTGAACAGCGTTTTGCACAGTTTGAGACCGCGCGTCTGGCGCGTGAAAGAAAGGTGTCATAAGACAGCGTGATGCAGCGCCGCATAGGCGAACGATAACAAATGGGCGCGTCTCGCAATCCGATTGCCGCAGTGCGGCATGAGCGGCGAGGGAGCAGAACCGGTAAAAGCAGGAGAGGCGCAGTTCAACCGGGCGGTGGCCGGCTTTCAAGGGAAAGGCCGGTCCGCCCAAGCGTCCAGGGGGGTTACCATAATGCAATATCCGAAGAATTCAGCACGTCGTCCATCTTCGCGTGGCCTCATGAAGGGTCTTGTCGCCCTGATGGGCTGCACCGCGCTGACCACGCCTGTCTTCGCGCAGGAGGCCCCGGCCGCTCCGGATGAACCGCAGGAAATCGTCGTCACCGGCTCGCTCGGCGCGCTTCCGGTCAACGACGTGAGCTCAATCTTCGGCTTCGACAAGACTCTGATCGAAACGCCGCGCTCGGCTTCGACGATCAGCAACGAGCAGATCGAGCGCTTCGGCATCCGCGAAATCTACGATCTGGTTTCGCAATCGCCGGGCGTGTTCACCAACTCGTTCTTCGGCGTGGGCGGCGCGCTCGATATTCGCGGCACGCCGGGCGAGGCCTATTTTCGCGGTGTTCGCCGGTTGGAAAACCCGGGCAACTATCCAACCCCGATCGGCGCGTCTGACCGCATCGATATCGTGCGCGGCCCGGCATCACCGATCTATGGCCCGTCGAAGACTGGCGGTTACTTGAACTTCGTGCCGAAGTCGGCGCGTGCGGCTGGCGGCAAGTATCTCGGCACTGCCGAAGGTGAGCTTTCGTACACGAGCGGTAGCTGGGCGCGGAATGTGCTGACCGCCGAAGTGCGCGGACCAGGCAAGTTGGGCGGTCAGGAGTTCGGCTACAGCCTCTATGGCCAGATCGAGGATTCGGGCAGCTATTACCGCAACATGTCGACCCGCCAGTCGATCGTACAGGCGGCGTTCGATGCGGATCTTGCACCGAATTTTCGGGTTGAATTCGGCGGCATGTATCACAACTACAAAGGCCAACAGAACGGCGGCTGGAACCGCCTGACGCAGGATCTCGTCGATAACGGTACTTACATCACCGGCGCAGCGAAGCCACTTGATACCAATGGCGATGGGCAGATTTCGCACGGCGAATCCGCTGCGGCGAATGGTGGTTTCGGTCTAAATCCATTCGGTGCAGCATTCTGTTCGAACCCGCCGTTTTCAAACCCCTTTTCCAGCGGGCTTAACAACGGCTGCCTTGCAACCACATATGCAGATATGGGCCTGACCGGTGTGGGCACGGCCAAGCTCGACCGCCGCAACACGCTGACGGCCGAAGACGACAAGCTCAATAACGTGGCCAAGACAGCCTATCTCGACTTCATTTTCGATGGCGGCAATGATTTCGAGATCAAGAACCAGTTGTTCTATGATGGCTACGAGCACCTGAGCGAAAATCAGTACGGTTTCTCGCAGTTCCACGATTCCTGGGTCATCGAAGACAAGATTGTCATTTCGAAGACGTTCAAGAGCGAGCTTGGCAAGTTCTCGTTTCAGGCCTCGCCGTCGATCCGCTACACCAAGTTCCGGCACGGCGACGATTTCAACTACGAATACTTCCATCGCGTCGACCTTACCAAGGGCTACGATGCGCTGTCCGATCGCCTGCTATCGACCGAATGCGAATGCGATTATGCCGGCTATCTGAAAGGTCACTACACCGACCTCGGTATGGCGGGCCTGGCTGACTTTGATTTCAATTTCGGCCTCGATGTCACGCTCGGCGCGCGGTATGACCACGTCTCGGTCACGACTGCGGACGTTGCGGCATTTCTGGAAAACCCAGCCTCTGCCACTTCGGCCAAGGGTTCAAAGGGCGGCTGGTCCTGGTCTGCCAGTGCGAACTACAAACTGCCGCTCGGCCTGATTCCCTACGTCACGATTTCGCGTCAAACGACAACGGTGACCGGACAGGGTGCAGAAATCTATGCTGCCGACGTGTTGTCCGGCGGCTTCCTCAGCGCTTCCAAGCTGTATGAAGGCGGCATCAAGGGCAGCTTCCTCAACAACCGGCTCTATGCGGCTGTTGCCGTTTACAAGCAGACCCGGGTTGACCGGAACGCACAGGCCATCGTGAACAACCAGGCAGTGGAAACCAAAGGCATCGAGGCTGAAGTCCGTTGGTCGGTTGACCGGCACTTCCTGATTTCGGCCAACTACACCAAGACCAAGGTTGAAAACCTCACCGGCCTTGGTAGCGGCGTGCTCTTCAGCTTCTTCGGTATCGGGGATCTCAAGGGCCTTGATCCCGCGCTGTACCTTGGCGGTCAGCCGATTGGTCTGGTGCCGATCCCCAATGGCAAGGCATCACGCCGCGCCGGTATTCCCGAAGATCTGTACTCGGCCAACCTGACGTATTCGTTCGACAACGGCCTGTCGTTCGCCGGTGCCGTCACGCACGTTCCGTCGGTGTTCTCGGGGCAGAGCCAAGTGGTCAAGCTGCCAGCCTACACGATGGTCGACTTGACTGCGTCGTTCAAAACCGGGCCGTGGTTGTTCCGCGCCGTGATGAAGAACGCGACGAATGCGAAGTACTTCCGCGCCAACTTCACCGAACTTTTCGGCAGCACGATTGCGCTGCCTGAGCGTCCGCGCAGCTGGCAGGCTTCGGTCATCTACAAGTTCTGATGACCTGACAGGACCGTGGGGCAGCGCCGCGTTGCGCTGCCCCACGGGTTCCCTGGAATTCCTTTCAAGGCTGCTCCGATGATCCATGGTTTCGCGCGCCTTGTTCCTGTTTTTGCAGCGCTCCTTGCCTGCACAGCGCCTGTTAAGGCTGCACCAGTGGCCGACGCAGCCATGCTCGCGGCGGTCAAGGCCTGCGCACCCGCACGCCCTTGCGCAGCCAAGCTGCCCGTGCGCGTGGTGGTCGTCACCATGTTCGAGATCGGCGCGGACAGCGGCGATAAGCCGGGCGAATTCCAGCTCTGGAAAGAGCGCCGCCACCTCACCGAAACGATCCCGTTTCCGCAAGGCTGGCACAATCTGGCCTATGATCCTGAAACCGGCGTGCTTGCCATCGTGACGGGCATGGGCTCGATCAAATCGGCCACTGCCACGCTTGCGCTGGGGCTGGATGAGCGGCTGGACCTTTCGAAAGCCTATTGGCTGGTCGCGGGGATTGCCGGGATCGATCCGGAAGATGCCTCGGTGGGGTCAGCCGCCTGGGCACATTATCTGATTGACGGTGACATGGCGCACGAGATCGACGCGCGCGAGATTCCGGCGGGCTGGAGCAGCGGGTTTTTCGCGCTGCACGGCAAGGGGCCGGAAGACAAGACCCCGCTCGATCCCACCAATGGCGAGATGTTCGAGCTCAATCCCGCGTTGCAGGACTGGGCCTTTGCGCTGACCAAGGACATAACGCTGCCCGATGACGCGCTGATCGCCGCCGAGCGCGCGAAGTTTGCCGGCTATCCCAATGCGCAGAAGCCGCCCTTCGTGCTGAAGGGTGACAACCTGGCGGCGATGACCTTTTGGCACGGCGCGAAGCTGACGCAGTGGGCCAACGCCTGGACGAAATTCTGGACACGCGGGAAGGGCGAGTTCGTCACCTCCGCGATGGAGGAGACCGGCACGTTCCAGTCGATCGAATACCTCACGAAAGTTGGCCGGGCTGACCGCGACCGGGTTATGGTGCTGCGCGCCGCGAGCAACTTCACGATGCCGCCGAAGGGCGCCGATCCGGCGGGGTATCTGCTGCGCGAGAATCAGGGCTATGCCGGGATGACCGCGGCGCTGGAGAGTCTCTACAGCGTGGGCGGCAAAGTGGTGGACGAGATCGTGACCCATTGGGACCGTTATGAAAAGAGCCCGCCGAAGTGACGGGCTGCTAGGGTGACCCTCACGCTCATCCGGGGCGCCGCCGTTGTCGCGCTGATGGACGACGCGGGTACTGAGATCGCGAATGGCGCAGTCGCGATGCGCGGTGGGGTGATCCTTGCGGTTGGCACCACAGCGGAACTGGCACCGCTGGCGGGCCATGCGGCTGTGATCATCGAGGCGGCAGGCTGCGTGGTGACCCCCGGCCTCGTCAACACGCACCACCATCTCTACCAGACGCTCACCCGCGCGCTGCCGGGCGCGACCGAGGCTTCGCTGTTCGGCTGGCTTAAGCGGCTCTACCCGGTCTGGGCCACCTACACGCCCGACGATGTCTTTGCAGCGACGCAATTGGGGCTGGCGGAGCTGGCGCTTTCGGGCTGCTCGCTGAGCAGCGACCACCTCTATCTGTTTCCCAATGGCGTGACGCTGGATGACACGATCCACGCCGCCGAGGGCATCGGCCTGCGTTTCCACGCCACGCGCGGCGCGATGAGCGTGGGGGAAAGCGCAGGCGGCCTGCCGCCCGACAGTCTGGTCGAGCAGGAAGACGCCATTCTTGCCGATTGCATCCGCGTGATCGACCGGTTCCACGATGCTTCGGACGGCGCGATGGTGCGCGTCGGCGTCGCGCCTTGTTCGCCGTTTTCGGTGAGCCGCGATCTGATGCGCGATGCCGCGCTGCTGGCGCGCGATAAGCGCGTCATGCTGCACACCCATCTCGCCGAGGACGCGGATGACGTGGCGTTCAGTCTCGAACGCTTCGGGTGCCGTCCCGGGCAATATGCGGAAGGATTGGGCTGGACCGGCCCCGATGTATGGCACGCGCACTGCGTGCAGCTCGATTCCGCCGAGATCGACCTGTTTGCCCGCACGAAGACCGGGGTGGCGCATTGTCCGGGCTCGAATTGCCGCCTTGGCTCAGGCATCGCGCCGCTGCGGCGGATGGTCGATGCCGGCGTGCCGGTGGGGCTTGGCGTCGATGGCTCGGCCTCGAATGATACGGCCAATCTGCTGGGCGAGGCGCGGGCTGCGATGCTGCTCCAGCGCGTGATGCACGGCGCAACCGCCTTTGCGGCACGCGAGGCGCTGCGGCTGGCGACGCGCGGCGGAGCCGCGGTGCTGGGGCGGACCGATCTCGGCCAGCTCACGCCCGGCCTGCGTGCAGACGTCGCGGTTTG
This sequence comes from Sphingomonadaceae bacterium, assembly GCA_947442095.1. Taxonomy (GTDB): domain Bacteria; phylum Pseudomonadota; class Alphaproteobacteria; order Sphingomonadales; family Sphingomonadaceae; genus Novosphingobium. Next base: position 1,939 of record CANEVG010000120.1, on the reverse strand, counting down.
GGACATGGCCGACGTGGCCTCGACCGGCGCGTGGGATCTGGTCGCGGGGCTCGTGCTCGCGCCGCCCACCGGGGTGCGCGATCTCTATGTCGAGGGCCGCCCGGTGGTGCGAGGCGGCGATCTGGTGCGCACGCCGCGCGCCGCCGTGCTGAAAGCTGCCAGAACTTCGCTCAATCGCCTGATGGCGCTGACTTAGGAGACCCGGCCTGTGCCATCGCCAGTTGCCGTCACCCGCGAACAGGCCCGCGATCCGGACTTCTTCCCCGGCTACGCTCTCGCGGTTCCGCTCGGTATCCAGCACGTGCTGGCGATGTTCGTCTCGAACCTCACGCCGCCAATCATCATCGCGGGCACGGCGGGGTTCGGGTTCGGCTCGCCCGATCCGTCCGAGCTCATCTACATGATCCAGATGTCGATGCTCTTCGCCGGGATCGCCACCTTGATGCAGACCATCGGCCTCGGCCCCGTGGGCGCGCGGCTGCCGCTCGTGCAGGGCACCAGCTTTGCCTATATCCCGGTCATGATCCCGATCGTGGCGGGCAAGGGCGTTGAGGCGATGGCCGCGCTCACCACGGCGGCGCTGATCGGCGGGATTGTGCACGGCGCGCTCAGCGTCTTTGTCGGGCGCGTGCGCTTTGCCTTGCCGCCGCTGATCACCGGGCTGGTCGTGCTGATGATCGGCCTCTCCTTGATGCGGATCGGGGTGCAGTATTCGGCCGGCGGGGTGCCTGCCATCGGCACGCCTGCGTTCGGCGCGGCACAAAGCTGGCTGCTGGCAGGCGTGGTCGTGTTCGCGACGCTCGGCCTCAAGTTCTTCGCGCGCGGCATCTGGTCGACCGCCTCGGTGCTCCTCGGACTGCTCGCGGGCTATCTGGTGGCGCTGATGATGGGGCGCATTTCATTCGAGGCGGTCGCGGCGGCGCCCATTGCCATGGTGCCGAGCCCGTTCCACTTCGGCTTTGCGCTCTCGGCCTCCGCCATTCTCGGCTTCGTGCTGACGGGGTTTGTCTCCAGCATCGAATCGATCGGCGATGTCGAGGCGATCTGCGAGGGCACGGCGGGGCGAAGCGCGAGCGATGCCGAACTCAAGGGCGCGGTCGCGGCGGACGGCGTGGGGACGGCGCTCGCCGCCGTGTTCGGCGCGATGCCCAACACCACGTTCAGCCAGAACGTGGGCCTGATCGCGATCACTGGCATGATGAGCCGCCATGTGGTGACGCTCGGCGCGGTGTTCCTGATCCTGTGCGGTCTGCTGCCCAAGATCGGCGCCGTGGTGACCACGATCCCCATTGAAGTCTTGGGCGGCGGGGTGATCGTGATGTTCGGCATGGTAGCCTCGGCGGCGCTTGCCATGCTGAGCGCGGTGGACTGGAACCAGCGCAACATGCTGGTGTTCGGCGTGTCGCTCTCGCTGGCGCTGGGCTTGCAACTGGAACCCGATGCGGTGGCACATCTGCCAGAAACGGCGCGCATTCTGATGACCTCGGGCGTGCTCCCGGCGGCGGTCATGGCGATTGTGCTCAATCTGGTCTTGCCGCGCGAAACGGCGGACGAGGAACCGGGGCATTTTCCGGTGGCGGCGGAGTGAGCAGCTAGTGACGCGCGCGCTCTTTTTTGCAACAATCCGTCCGGTTCATTGCGTTGGATCGGTAGGGGTCGGCGCGGCATAGCGGGGGAGCAATGGCAAGGCGCATCACATTACCCTCGGTCGATACCTTCCTGCTGTGGCTGGTGGGCTGCGTCGCGGCTGCCAGCGTGCTGCCTGCGCGCGGGGCCTTGCTGGCGGGCTTCGATCTGGCGGCAGATGCGGCGATCGTGCTCCTGTTCTTCCTCCACGGAGCCAAACTCTCGCGCGAGGCGGTTCTCGCGGGGATCGGGCACTGGAGGCTGCATCTGATGACGCTCGGCTTTACCTATGTGCTGTTTCCGGCGCTGGGAT
>CANEVG010000119.1 GCA_947442095.1 Sphingomonadaceae bacterium | reverse complement strand
ATCTGCAGTTCGCGCTTGGTGGCGACGAGCGGGATCATGACTTCGGGGATCGGCGCGTCGCCGCTCTTTTCGGCCACATTGCAGGCGGCCTCGAAGATCGCGCGGGCCTGCATTTCGTAAATCTCGGGGAAGGTGATGCCAAGGCGGCAGCCGCGGTGGCCGAGCATGGGATTGAATTCGTGCAGTTCGCCCGCGCGGCGCTTCAAGTGATCCACACCGAGACCGGTGGCTTCGGACAGCTCCGCGAATTCGGCATCACCATGGGGGAGGAATTCGTGGAGCGGCGGATCGAGCAAGCGGATGGTGACGGGCAGGCCAGCCATGACTTCAAAGATCGCGGTGAAATCGGCGCGCTGTTCAGGGAGCAGGCTATCGAGCGCGCGGCGGCGCGTAGCTTCGTCCTCGGCCAAAATCATCTGGCGAACCAAAGAGATACGGCCCGCATCGAAAAACATATGCTCGGTGCGGCAGAGCCCGACGCCTTCTGCGCCGAACTGGCGCGCGACCTGGCAATCGAGCGGGGTTTCGGCATTGGCGCGCACTTTCATGCGGCGGTGCTGATCGGCCCAGGCCATGAGCACGGCAAAATCACCGACCAATTCTGGTTCGACCATGGCCACTTCGCCAAGCATGACATCGCCGGTCGAGCCATCGAGCGTGATGACATCGCCTTCCTTCACCTCGCGCGTGCCCATGCGCGCGGTGCGAGTGGCCATGTCGATCGAGAGGCCCGATGCGCCCGAGACGCAGGGGCGGCCCATGCCGCGCGCCACCACGGCGGCGTGGCTGGTCATGCCGCCGCGCGCGGTAAGCACACCCTTGGCGGCGTGCATGCCGTGAATGTCCTCGGGGCTGGTTTCGACGCGCACGAGAATGACGTTTTCGCCCATCTGCGCGCGGTGTTCCGCCGAATCGGCATCGAACACGACCATGCCCGTGGCCGCGCCCGGCGAAGCGGGCAGCCCGCGCGTCAGCACGTCGCGCGTGGCCTTGGGATCGAGCGTGGGATGGAGCAGTTGGTCGAGCGCCATCGGATCTATGCGCTTCACCGCCGTGGCCTCGTCGATCAGACCCTCGCTGGCCATATCGACCGCCATCTTGAGCGCGGCCTTGGCGGTGCGCTTGCCCGAGCGGGTCTGCAGCATCCACAGCTTGCCCTGCTCGACGGTGAACTCGATGTCCTGCATGTCCTTGTAATGCAGTTCGAGCAGATCGAACACGCGCGCCAGCTCCCCATAGGCTTCTGGCATCGCCTCTTCCATCGAGAGCGGCTTGGCCCCTGCCCGCTCGCGCGCGGCTTTCGTCAGGTATTGCGGGGTGCGGATGCCGGCGACGACGTCCTCGCCCTGCGCGTTGACCAGCCATTCGCCGTAGTAGGCGCGCTCGCCGGTGGCGGGATCGCGCGTGAACGCAACGCCGGTGGCGGAGGTTTCGCCCATGTTGCCAAAGACCATGGCTTGCACGTTGACCGCCGTGCCCCAATCATGCGGGATGGCGTTGAGGCGGCGGTAGACTTTGGCGCGATCTGATTCCCACGATTCGAACACTGCGCCGATCGCGCCCCAAAGCTGTTCGTGCACATCCTGCGGAAACGGGCGGCCAAGCTCTTCCTCGACAATGGCCTGATACTGCGCAACGAGCGCCTGCCAATGCTCTGCACTCATCTCAACATCGGCGAAAAAACCGTTGTCTTCCTTGGCGATTTCCAGCGCATCCTCGAAGCGGTGGTGATCGAGGCCGAGCACGACATCGGAATACATCTGGATGAAGCGGCGATAGCTGTCCCATGCAAAGCGAGCGTCGCCCGAACCGGCTGCGAGGCCCTTAACGGTGATGTCATTCAGCCCAAGATTGAGCACGGTGTCCATCATGCCGGGCATGGAGACGCGCGCGCCCGAGCGGACCGAGACGAGCAGCGGATTGGCGGGATCGCCGAAGGTACGTCCGGTGGCGGCCTCGACATGCGCGAGCCCGCTTGCGACGCCAGCGCGAAGGGCGTGATCGAACGTCTTGCCCGCGGCGTTGTAGGCCGTGCAGACTTCGGTGCTGATGGTGAAGCCCGGGGGCACGGGCAAGCCGATGCCCGCCATTTCGGCAAGGTTTGCGCCCTTGCCGCCCGTGATGGTCTTGTCGCGCGCGCGAGGGTCAGCGTTCGTAGCACCGCCGCCAAAGTGGAATACGTATGCGCTCATGCCGCCGCCAAAGCTCCCTGCTTCCGTCGTTTTAGCCGGATTCGCCCGGGCTCTTACCCTTCGATCCGCGAAAAGTCCGCAACTTTGTGCACTGCAGCACGGAACCGGTCAAGCAAGCCGAGCCGAACCGCCCGCTTGGCCGGGTCGGCATCGTTGACGGTCACGCCCTCGAAGAAGGCGTCGATGGGCGCACGCAAGCTGGCGAGCGCGGCCATGGCGGCGGTGAAGTGCTCCCCCGCGACGGCGGCCTCAGCCTGCGGTTCGGCCACGTCGAGTGCGGCGATGAGCGCGGCTTCTGCGGGCTCGCGGGCGTAGTCGGCCTTAGCGGGCGCGTACTCTTCCTTCTTGAGGATATTCGCAGCGCGCTTGTAGCCGGCGAGGAGGTTTGTGCCGTCTTCGGTGGTGACGAAGGCCTGCAGAGCATGGACGCGGGCGAGCAGGCGGACGAGATCGTCCTCGCCGCCAAGCGCGAAGACCGCATCGATGAGGTCGTGGCGGACGCCGGCTTCGCGTTGTTGGACTTTGAGGCGGTCGGCGAGGAAGGCGACTTCAGCGAGCACATCGCCCAGCTTGAACGCGAACCGGTCAGCAAACGGATCGGGAGTTCCGGCTTCGGCTGCTTCAGGCTCGTCGAAGCTTTTTGTTTCTTTCAGATACTCGGCCATGCCGCCGAATACTCGGTCGATTTCCTGAGAATGATACTCGCCTGCGATGCGACGAAAAACAAGGCGAAGCGGTAGGCGAATTCCGGTTTGCACAATGCGGATTACACCGATGGCCGCGCGCCGAAGAGCAAATGGATCACGCGATCCGGTCGGCTGCTCGCCAATGCCGAAAAAGCCAGCAATGGTATCCAGCTTATCCGCCAACGCCACAGCCGCTGTCACCGGCGCAGTGGGGACGTCGTCGCCCTGCCCGACCGGCTTATAGTGATCGCGGATTGCATCGGCGGCGGCGTCTGGCAGGCCTTCGGCGCGGGCGTAGTAGCCGCCCATGAGGCCTTGCAGTTCAGGGAATTCGCCGACCATTTCGGTGACGAGATCGGCTTTGCACAGGCGGGCGGCGAGTTCGGCCTGGTTGGCCAACTCCTTCCTCTCCTCTTCAGGGGAAAGGGTCGGGGAGAGGGGAGTGGCGCAAGCGGTGCCTGCGGCCCCCTCTCCCAACCCTTTCTCCTGAAGGCGCGAGGGCTTTACGATGCCTTCTTCCACCAGCCAGCGGGCCAGCTTGGCGACGCGTTCGCCTTTATCGGCCACGGTGCCGAGCTTTTCGTGGAAGGTAATCCGCGCCAGCTTTTCGGCTTGCGCCGCGAGCGGGGTCTTGCGGTCCTGCTCCCAGAAGAAGCGCGCGTCCGAGAGGCGGGCGGCGAGGACTTTGCGGTTGCCGGCGATGATGACTTCGCCGCCGTCGGTGGCTTCGATATTGGCGGTGCAGACGAAGGCGTTGGCGAGTTTGCCCGCGCTATCCCGGCAGATGAAGTACTTCTGGTTCACGCGCGCGGTTAGCTGGATGACTTCGGAGGGGACTCCGAGGAAGGCTTCGTCGAAGCGGCCGAGCAGCGGCACGGGCCATTCGGTGAGGCCAGCGTTCTCGATGACGAGGCCTTCGTCCTCAACCAGCACGAGGCCTGCTGCGGCAGCGGCCTGGTGTGCGCCTTTGCGGACAATCTGCTCGCGCTCGGCGTGATCAACAATGACCTGGGCGGCGCGAAGTTTGGCGGCGTAGTCGGCGGCGCTGGTGACCTCGATTTCGCCGCTGTGGTGAAAACGGTGGCCCATCGTGGTGCGGCCCGAGCGGACATCGCCGATATCGCACTCGACCAGCATTTCGCCCAGCAGTGCGATGATACCCGAAAGCGGGCGCACCCAGCGGAGCGAATCCGGCTGGAGGCTGGCCGCGCCCCAGCGCTGCGACTTGGGCCAGGGGAACGCGCGAATGATCGCAGGGATCGCCTCGGCGAGCACATCGGCGGCCGCCCGGCCCGGCTTTTCGACGACCGCAAACCACACGCCATCGCGTTCGGTGAGTTGGTCCTTGGCGAGGCCGGTCTTGCGCAGGAAGCCCACGAGCGCCTGTTCGGGCGCGGAAGTGCGCGGGCCTTTGGTTTCCTCCTGCACCGCCTCCGTGGCGAGCGGGAGGGCCTTAGCGATCAAGGTCAGGCGGCGGGGGGTGGACCAGACGGTGACGTCACCCACAGCAAGACCAGCGGCCTGCATCTCGCGGCGGAAGAGCTTTTCCAGATCGGCGCGCGCACCAGCCTGCATCCGCGCGGGGATTTCTTCAGAGCGCAGCTCCAACAGGAAATCAGCGGTGCTCATGCCGTCCACCCCGGGAATTGCGCTTCCCATTCAGGGCGGAACCTATCCATGTACGCCTCGCACGAACCGCGCGCCAAATCGCGCACCCGGCCCATGTAGCTGGCACGTTCCTGCACCGAGATCACGCCGCGCGCCTGCAGCAGGTTGAACAGGTGGCTGGCCTCGATTGCTTGTTCGTAGGCGGCGATGGGGACTTTGGCCTCCAGCGCCTTGTGGCATTCGGCCTCGGCACGGCGGAAGCCTTCGAACAGGGTGTCGGTGTCCGCCACCTCGAAGTTCCACTTCGACATCTGGCGCTCGTTTTCGAGGAACACCTCGCCGTAGCTCACGCCCGCCGCATTGAATTTGAGGTCATAAACGTTGTCGACGCCCTGGATATACATCGCGAGGCGTTCGAGGCCGTAGGTCAGCTCGCCCGCAACCGGCTTGCAATCGAAGCCGCCCATCTGCTGGAAATAGGTGAACTGCGAGACTTCCATCCCGTCGCACCACACCTCCCAGCCCAGCCCCCAGGCGCCGAGCGTGGGCGATTCCCAGTCGTCTTCCACAAAGCGAATATCGTGGAGCAGCGGGTCGATGCCGATGGCGAAGAGGCTGCCGAGATAGAGCGCCTGAAAGTCCGCCGGGCTCGGCTTCATGATGACCTGATACTGATAATAGTGTTGCAGCCGGTTGGGGTTCTCGCCGTAGCGGCCATCGGTGGGCCTGCGGCTGGGCTGGACGTAGGCCGCATTCCACGATTGGGGGCCAAGCGCGCGCAACGTGGTGGCGGGGTGGAACGTGCCCGCGCCCATGCGCATGTCATAAGGCTGGAGGATCAGGCAGCCGCGCTCGCTCCAATAGGAATGCAGCGTGAGGATCATGTCCTGCACGCTTAAGGGCTGCGACGTTGATGCGGGATTGGCCATGGCCCCGGCGCTTTGGCGGATTGCCGCGCTCAAATCAACCGGCGCGCTTGCCTAGGGGGCGGGGTTCGTCCATCCCCAAAACCTATGATGTTCACAATGCGCCTGCTTTCGGCCCTACTGGCGGTCTGCCTCGCCTCCTGCGGCGCGGCGAAACCCCCGCCTGCGCCCGATGCTAAAGTGGCGCTCTATGCCATCTCGGATTCGACCGGCGTGCATGGCTGGCTGCTCGGCACGGTGCATTCGCTGCCGAAGGGAACATCGTGGCGTCGGCCCGCCATCGACAGCGCGCTGGGCGAGGCAGACCGGCTGGTGCTGGAAATCGGCGAGCCGCTCGATCCCACCGTAGCGGGGGAGGCGCTGGGCCGACTGGCGTTCACGCCCGACCTTCCGCCGCCGAGCGCACGCGTGGGCTCGAAGTTCCAGCGTGATCTGGCGTATGTCTACAAGGACCTGTCCCTGACAGACGCGCAGTTCAAGGATCAGGAAAGCTGGGCGGTTGCGCTGCAGATTGCCGCGATCGGCGGGATCAAGCACGGGATGGAGCCGCAGAACGGGGTCGAGCCCGAACTGCGGGAGGCCTTTGGCAGCAAGCCGATCACGGGCCTTGAGACCATCGACAGCCAGTTCGCCATTTTCGACGCCCTCCCCGCGCGGGCGCAGACCGTGCTGCTGGAGGAAGTCGCCAAGGAGGCCGCCGAGAACCGCGACAGCGACCGCGACATTCTGGCGCTGTGGCTGCGCGGCGACGAACTTGGCATCGCGCGCGAAACGCAGACGGGCTTTCTGGCCGATCCGCTGATCCATCTGGCGCTGCTGACGAACCGCAACCTCGACTGGGCTGACCAGATCGACGCTTTGCTCAAAAGCGGCGCCCGGCCATTCATTGCGGTGGGCGCGGCGCACATTGCCGGGAGCGAGGGCCTGCCAAAGCTACTCGAGGCGCGCGGGTGGAGGGTGACGCGCGTGATGTGAAGCCAGGCAGGTTCTCAGTCTGCATTTTCAGGAATGCTTGCCACTCCAAGGAAGCGCGGCCAACGATTGTAACCGGCTGCTGGATCGCTCGCGCCGAACTCAATTATTGCATGGCGCACCACTTGGTTTACGTCTTCTCTAGTGACTGTTTCTGGTTCCCACAGAATGCACCGCGTGATCGTGAAGCCATGTCGTTGTTCGCGCCTGAAGTTGGCGGTGTTGAATGCGCTTGATGCGCTGCCAAAACAATCGAAGGTGTCGGTTGCATCCTGCCCAAGGGAGATTTTCCCGTCAGGGTAGGTGATCCGGTAGACGACTTTTTCGCGATGCGCGTCCTGCGGGGGCCGGGCCGCTAGGTAGACGGGGCTGTTGCGTTGATCATGGCGACAACGCGCTCCAAAAGCCGGAGCCGGTTGGTGATCCTCACCCAGACATACCTTGCTTTTTCCGGCATACCCGCTAAGGGCCGCGGCTTCTTGCGTGCATGGTCATCCCTGGAGGCGTGGCGCTGGAAACGGTTCAACCAATACGTGAAGGTACAGGTACATGAGCGAAACGCTGCATCTGCCGGCCGAGGCGCGCGATCGGGCTGGCAAGGGAGCCTCCCGAGCACTGCGCCGCGAAGGCCGCACCCCCGCCGTGATCTACGGCGGCAACCAGGATCCGGTAGCGATCCACGTTGAAGAGAAGGAACTGCGCCGCCAGCTTGGCACGGGCCACTTCTTCAACTCGATCGTCGAACTTACCGTAGGCGGCGAGACCGTGCGCACCCTGCCCAAGGATGTTGCCTTCCACCCGGTTTCGGAGCGCCCGCTTCACGCCGATTTCTTGCGCATTTCCGCCAATGCCAAGGTCGAAGTCGCGGTTCCGGTGATCTTCATCAATGAAGCGAAATCGCCCGGCCTTAAGAAGGGCGGCGTGCTCAACGTTGTCCGGCACGAGTTGGAACTGATCTGTGACGCGGACAAGATTCCCGATGATATCGCGGTTGATGTCAGCGGCGTCGATGTCGGAGATTCGATCCACATCAGCAGCGTCACGCTGCCGGTTGGCTCGGCATCGGCAATCACCGACCGCGATTTCACCATCGCGACGATCGTTGCCCCTTCGGCGCTCAAGAGCAGCGAAGGCGCTGCCGACGCTGAAGCTTAAGACACGGTTCTCCGGCCCCTTCCCTTGCGGGAGGGGCCGAATCCCGCAGGAGATGCTTCGATGCAACTGTGGGTCGGTCTCGGCAATCCCGGACCCCAATATGCGCTGCACCGGCACAATGTCGGCTTCATGGCGCTGGATACGATTGCCGAAGTCCATGATTTCGGCCCCGTCCAGAAGAAATTCCAGGGCTGGGTGCAGGACGGCCGGATTACCGGTCCGAACGGGGCCAGCCAACGCCTGATCCTGCTCAAACCCGCCACCTTCATGAACGAGAGCGGCCGCGCGGTGAGCGAGGCGCTGCGTTTTTACAAGCTTGGCCCCGATGCGCTCACCGTGTTCCACGACGAGCTCGACCTTGCGCCGTTCAAGGTGAAGGTAAAGCAGGGCGGCGGCATTGCCGGGCACAATGGCCTGCGCTCGATCGACCAGCATATCGGCCCCGATTTCCAGCGGGTGCGGCTTGGCATCGGGCACCCCGGGCACAAGGACCGGGTGACTGGCTATGTGCTGGGAAACTACGCCAAGGCCGAGCAGGACGACCTTGTCGAGATGCTTGGCGCGGTGGCCGCAGAGGCTGGCCGACTGGCCTCAGGCGAACCCGAACGGTTCATGAACGATGTGGCCCTGCGTCAGCAGTAAATGGCGGCGGCAATAGCCGAATTTGCATCAGCCTGGTTCACATGTACGTATTCTCACCAAGTTAACTAACAAAAAGCCCTGCAGATTTGCGCATTTGGATCATGTTTGCCTTGTCAGGGCTTGACTAAGCAATATTGGCAAAGGGACATCGCTGTGAAGCGCATTCTTCTAGTCACTGCCGCCCTGATGGGCTTTTTACTCGTTTCAACGCCGGCATCTTTGACCTAGTTGAAGCACAAGCACCAGCTCCACATCCGGCGGCAGCACCACGACGGGCGGCACCACGACTTCGTGGGCTACCGGCGGCACAGCCACCACTTCCACCTCGGGCGGCACTCGCGTTCCGGAGCTTGGCATGATGGGCCTCGGCTTCGTCGGCCTCGCGCTGGCACGTCGGCGCTGCCGCCGATAAACCGGAACCCCTTGCCCGGCCCCCCTTGCCCGCCCCCCCTGCGAAAGCGGGAGATGACACCCGCGAGCAGGATGGGGGCAGGATCACACCGACAAATGGCCTTCTCTCACCGGATGCGGCGAGCCTCAGGCCATTGTTTGTTTCAGCCCGCCGCCGCGGCCGCGCGGATCAGATTGGCGCGGAACAGGCGGTTGGCGGGATCTAGCTCGCTGGCTTGCCGGACAAGCCGCGGCATTTCCGCCCGGCCTAGAGCCGCGCCAACCCAGCGATATGCAGCATCTCGGCGCTGCGCGGTGCCAGCGCTAGCGCCTTGTCGGCATAAGCGATGGCGGTATCAAGCTACCCCTACATCTCGGCAGGCGCGGCCAATGCGGTAAGCGGCTCGATGCGCGCAGAATAGGCTTCGGCAGCGACGCTATAGCCGCGCTTCGCCTCGTCCATGCGGCCAAACTGGGCGGCAAGTTCGCTCGCCATCATCAACGTGTCGAGCCGCTTCGGCCCAAGCTGGCGCAGTGTATCGATCGCGGACGCTGCGCTGGGGTCGTCCTGCGCAGCCAGCACAAACGCGGCTTAACCACGTGTCAGAGCATAGCTGCGGCCGCCGTTCACCAGCCCGCGGCGCAGCGCATCAAGCGCCGCCGTGATCGCCGCCGTCGAACCGTCTGGAGCACCGTACTCCGCCGCTTGCACCTGCCACGCTTCGGGATCATCGTCCTGCCCCAGCAGCGTCAGTGCAGCATCGGGCTGGCCGCGCAGGATCGTGGCTTCGGCTTTCAATCGCACGATATCGGCGCTTCGCACGCCTGCCTCTTCCAGCTGCACCAACGTGGGGTGTGCCCCAGCGGCATCGAGCGCGGCGACCACCCT
>CANEVG010000118.1 GCA_947442095.1 Sphingomonadaceae bacterium | reverse complement strand
CGCATATTGCCGCGCTCGACAAGGCCCCGGAGATCGGCTTCGGCCTCTACCTGGTCAGCGCCCCGCCGCCCTTCGCGCGCAGCGATGCGAAAGCGCTGAAGCACGACGCTGCTGCCGTGATCCGCGAACGCTTTCCCGATGCGGCAGAGCTCTTTGCCGGGCGCGGCTGGTCGCTGCCCGCCAGCCTAGGCCGGGTCTATGATCCGTTGCTGGCTGAGCAGCAATTGGGCTTTCGCTGCCAGACCGACTTCGCCGCCGTGCTCCAAGCCCTGCGCGAGGGTGCCCCGCTGCCCTTCGCGCACGATCCAGCTTATACCTCACCTATCGTGACCAATCGATAATCCGGCGGCGCGCAGCGCTGAAACGCAAAAGGCCGGGAAGGTTTCCCCTCCCGGCCTTTCGTATCTTGGCCGATTGGCCGGATCAGGCGCCGTGGATTTCCGCGACGTCGACCTTGAGGCCCGGGCCCATCGATGAGGACATGCCGACCTTGCGCAGGTACTTGCCCTTGGCGCCGGCGGGCTTCGCCTTGATGATGGCATCGACGAAGGCGTCGAAGTTGGCGCGCAGCTGCTCGTTCGAGAAGCTCATCTTGCCGATGCCGCCATGGATAATCCCGGCCTTTTCGACGCGGAATTCAATCTGGCCGGCCTTGGCGGCCTTCACGGCGTCAGCCACGTTCGGGGTCACGGTGCCCAGCTTCGGGTTCGGCATGAGGCCCTTGGGGCCCAAAACCTTACCGAGGCGGCCGACGATGCCCATCATGTCAGGCGTTGCGATCACGCGGCCATAGTCGAGGTTGCCGTTCTGCATATCCTCGAGCAGGTCTTCCGCGCCGACCTTGTCAGCCCCGGCAGCGAGCGCCGCCTCGGCCTTGTCGCCGCGTGCGAACACGGCAACCTTTACGACCTTGCCCGTGCCCGCAGGCAGCGTGACCATGCCGCGGACCATCTGGTCGGCGTGGCGCGGATCGACGCCGAGGTTGAGCGCGACTTCGATGGATTCATCGAACTTGGTGCGCTTAAGGTCCTTGAGCATCTGGATCGCATCATCGATCTTGTGCAGCTTCATCGGATCACCGAGCTTTTCGGCGAGGGCTTTCTGGTTCTTGGTAATTGCCATTTGATCAGCCCTCCACAACTTGCAGGCCCATGGCGCGCGCCGAGCCTTCGATGATCTTGATTGCCGCGTCCATGTCGTTGGCGTTGAGATCGACCATCTTGGTCTGCGCCACTTCGCCGAGTTGCGCGCGGGTGATTTTACCGGCCGAGATCTTGCCCGGCTCCTTCGAACCCGACGAGAGACCGAGCACCTTCTTGATGAGGAAGGTTGCGGGCGGGGTCTTAGTGATGAACGTGAACGACTTGTCGGAATAGACCGTGATGATCGTGGGCAGCGGCGTGCCCTTCTCGACTTCCGCGGTGGCAGCATTGAATTCCTTGCAGAATCCCATGATATTCACGCCGCGTTGACCAAGCGCAGGCCCGATCGGCGGTGATGGCTTGGCTTCGCCGGCCTTCACCTGCAATTTGATATACCCGTCAATTTTCTTGGCCACGAGGGGCCTCCTTTCTTCCTGTTGGCGCGTGCTGCGCCGCAGAGTGAGCGGTCAAACGGGCACTGGGGCACCCTCCCGCGCGGAATCTGGCAAGGGGTGAGCCCTACCGGAAGTGGCGGCCATTAGCGGGGACGCAACCGTTTGGCAATGGGGCGCTAGCCGCCGCGCGCGTTCAGATGAACCCGAAGTCGCTCAGGCTGAAATTGTCGGGACCCTTAACCGGGCCCGGATCGACGATCTGATCGGCAGTACCGCATTTGTACCGGTCAGCCCCCACAACCAATCAAGAGAACCTGCCGACCAAACCTTCATGTGTTCACGATCAATACCGTGAAGAAGTGCTGCAAAGGCGGCATATGTGGAACGGCCCTGTGGGCAAGCGCTTTTTCCAGTCGATTTTCCGATTGGGAACGGTGCGGTCATATGTCCGGCCTGCTTGAATGCAGTCGAACGACCGCTGGCCTTGATGAGATCCGCAAAGAAAGTGGCTGATCAATCAAACGCGCTGCTCGGAAGATTGCGCATTGTCGCGTCCGCCTGTCTTTCTCCGGGATGTTGTCCCATCGGTTCATCGTCCTTTGGTTGCACCTTGCCCTGCGGTTGGCATTGCTGCTGCCCGGCTTCCTACTCCGTTGATGCTGCCGGTTAGGCAGCGCTCACTGGAGATTTCCGATAGTCTTCGCCCTTGGTGAGCAAAGCATATGCAATCCTTGCCGTCTTTTTGGCCATCGCCACAGCCACGACCTTGGCCGGTCTGCGCGCGAGGAGCCCCGCAATCCACTTGGGTGCGCGTTCGGGATTTTTTGCCAGACGCAGGCTGGATAATGCACCAAGAACCAGAAGGCTGCGCAGAGCGCGATTACCCATCTTGGAGATCCCCTCAAGTCGCTCCTTTGCGTCACTGGAATGGGGCTTGGGGGTCAGGCCCAGCCATGCAGCGAAGTGACGTGCCGATTTGAACCCACTGATGTCGGGCACGAAGGCTCTGATCGATGCTGCAGTGATGGGGTCGATGCCCGGGATCGCCGTCAGTCGCTTCATGTCGGGGTCTTGTTTTACCATCGCCGCGATAGCCTTTTCCAACTTCCCGAGTTCGGTACCGATCGTCTCGCGTTGGTTTGCGAGCTCCCCCAGGGCGAACCGCGCAACTGGCGGCACACGTTCATCTTCTGGTTCGCGAATGATCGTGGTCAAATTGGAGACCTTGCCCGCGCCCTTAGCAGTAATAATTCCAAGCTCGTGCATGTGCGCACGCAGGGCGTTGATCAGCTGCGTCTCCTGACGGACCAGAAGCTCACGGGTCTTCATGAGCATAGTGGCGCCCTGCTGCTCAGCCGTCTTTATCGGCACGAAGCGCATCGTTTTACGACCTACCGCCTCGCAAATGCCTTCCGCGTCTGCAGCATCTGTTTTGCCACGTTTAATGAACGGCTTAACGTAAGCAGGCAGGATCAGTCGAACCTTGTGACCAAGGGCTGCGATCTCGCGGGCCCAGTAGTGCGCGCCGCCACAGGCTTCCATGCCTACCAGTCAAGGCGGAAGTTTTTCAACGAAGACGAGCACTTCCCCAGGCCGCAGCTTGCGCTTATGTGCCGGCGCGGCTTCACCGTCATGAACCTGAAAAACATTCTTGGCCAAATCCAACCCGATTGTCGTAATCTTTTCCATGGAACGGTTTCGTTGCGTCCTGGATTCGCTTCAACGACCACGTTTAGCACTTGATGCTGTCGAAAGCGGGGCCGTTCCACCTCATCAATCAAAACCGATGCCCTGCGCGACCGGGCTGCGTTGCGGGCCATCCCCGCGTTGATCGCCGAACCCTGTACCGCGCGCATGCACACCGTGCGGCGCCTGCCCGATGGGGGCAAGGGCGTGACACTGGGCAGCGCGGAGCTTGCAAGTGTCGAACTGCCTGCAGCACCATGGCAACGCTGGATCGCGCTGGCGGGCGGCGAACTGACCGAAGACATCACCTCGCGCGAAAACGGTGCCGAGATCCCGGCAGACAAGGTGGGCAGCGCCATCAAGGCCATTGCCGATGCGATGGACAAGACCGCCCGGCTCGATCTGGACCGAGCCTATACGAAGTGATGGGACGATGTCGCGCGCCGCAAGGGCAGCCCGGCGCTCGCCAGTGTCCGCGCGACCTTCGATGCCCGCATTACCGACAAGCCCGATGAGGCCGGCAGCCTCGCCGATCGTGCCGGCTTCGAGATGGCATCGCTTACCTGGGCTGCGGCAGAAGCGGACTTTACCCAAACCATCGCACTCGACGCCACGGCGGAGCGCCATCTCAGCCGCGCGAACCCGCGCCGCAAGCTTGGCAACCGCGCCGGCTCGCTGGTTGATGCGCAGGCCGCCTATGATCTTGAGCAGGGCAGCAGCGGTGCGCGCAGCGGCCTGGCCTAAGAACTGATCGAGGCGGGCAAAGCGGATGAAGCGCTGGACTTGCTGCCATTGGACAAAGACATCGCTACCGAGGACAGCCTCGGCAAGGCAGCCCGGACCCTATTCCCTCGTGTCGGCCACTTCTTCGCGAAGTTCGGCATCAAGCCCTGAAACGGCCTGACAATCCCGCTTATTTGACGAGTTCGACCTCCTCGAAGCTCAACTCCACTGGCGTGGCGCGGCCGAAGATCGAAACGGCGACCTTCACGCGCTGCTTCTCGAAATCGAGCTCTTCCACCGTGCCGTTGAACGAGGCGAACGGGCCAGCATTGACCTTGACCGAATCGCCGATCTCGTAATCGACCAGCACCTGTTTGCGCGGTTCGGCAGCAGCGGCATCGCGCGCGCCGAAATAGCGGGCGGCCTCCTTATCGGAGATCGGCTGCGGCTTGTTGTTGTTGCCGAGGAAGCCGGTCACTTTGGGGGTATTTTTGACGAGATGGTAGATGTCGTCGTTCATCGCCAGCTTGGCCAGCACGTAGCCGGGCATGAACTTGCGCTCGACCTGGACCTTCTTGCCGCGCTTCACTTCGGTGATCGTCTCGGTCGGCACTTCCACCGCTTCGACCAGTTGGGCCAGCCCGATGCGCTCGGCTTCCGAGAGGATCGCTTCCTTCACCTTGTTCTCGAAGCCGGAATAGGCGTGAATGATGTACCAGCGGGCCATGGGGCAGTCCTCAATCAAGTCGTCTAAGCGGGGGCAGGCAGTCTGGGTTGGTCGGCAGGCGTCAAGCCAGCGAAAGCAGCAGGCGCACGACCGTGCTGAACAGGGCGTCCACGCCAAGGAAAAACACCGCCAGCAGCACCATCATGATGCCCACGAAGATCGCGGTCGAGGTGGTCTCGGCGCGAGTCGGCCAGATTACCTTGCGTGCCTCGGCCCGCACCTGGTTGATGAATTCGCTGGGGTTCAACGCCATGTCTCGTTCCTGCTTCTGCTTTGGCGGTGATGCCATCACACGGCTTCCGGCTAGGCTTCATCGCCGCCCCGGACAGGTCCGGGAGGGGCGTGGAGAAGTTTCCGATGTCGGAAGAACCTGCTATTTAGAAGCTGGGTGGGAATTTGGCAAGAGGCGGGGGTTGGGAGCCAATTTCAGCCAAGCTGAAACTGGGGCGGCAAACAAACTACACCGTTTTGCTATCGATCACGAACCGGTAGCGCACATCGCCTTTGAGCATCCGCGCATAGGCATCCTCGATTCCATCCATGCGGATCATCTCGATATCGGCCACAACGCCGCGCTCCGCGCAGAAATCGAGCATCTCCTGCGTTTCCGCGATCCCGCCGATCATCGATCCAGCCAGCGAACGCCGGCGACCCAGCATGGGAAATATCGCGGGCGAGGGATGCGACGTTTCGGGTGCGCCGACCATGACCATCGTCCCGTCACGCTTCAGCGCGGCTATAAACGGGTCCAGATTGTGGCTGTGCGACACGGTGTTGATGATCAGATCAAGGCTCTCGCGCGCGGCCTTCATCGCGGCCTTGTCAATCGAGACAACAACGTCATGCGCGCCGAGATCGAGAATCGCCTGCCGCTTCTCCGGACTGGTGGTAAAGCCGGTCACATGCGCCCCCAGCGCTCGCGCGAGCTTGATACCCATATGGCCCAGCCCGCCAATGCCGACCACGCCGACTCGCTTGCCCGGCCCGGCCTGCCAGTGGCGCAGCGGCGACCAGGTGGTGATCCCAGCGCAAAGCAGCGGCGCAACGGCTGCAAGGTGTTCGCGCGGATGGCGGATCGCCAGCACGAAAGCCTGATCGACCACGATCCGATCCGCATACCCGCCCAGCGTGTGTCCGGGTGCGTCCGGGGTCGGCGAATTGTAGGTGCCGGTCATGCCGGTGCTGCAGAACTGCTCCAGACCCGCCTCGCAGGCCTCGCAGGCCCGGCAGCTATCGACCATGCAGCCCACGCCGACCACATCTCCCGAGGCAAACCGCGTCACCGCGCTGCCAACAGCGCTGACCATGCCGACGATCTCATGCCCCGGCACACAGGGGAAAAGGGTGCCGCCCCATTCGCCGCGCACGGTGTGGAGGTCTGAATGGCATACGCCGCAATAGGCGATTTCGATCACAACATCATCCGGCCCCGCGTCACGGCGTTCGATGCCGAGCGGTTCCAGCGGACGATGGGCGGCGGCCGCGCCGTAAGCTTTTGTGATCATGATGTTGACGTTTCCGGTCAGGGTAAGGAAATTCCCTAACACGTGCCAAGACGAACCGGGCCCGGCTACTGCGCTTTATGATACGAAAGCGGTTTCATGAGGCGGAAGTGGCAGGAGTGCGCGGACTCGAACCGCGGGCCCTCGGTTTTGGAGACCGATGCTCTACCAACTGAGCTACACTCCTGTGCTCCGGAACGCGCCTTTAGTGGTTTGACGCGGCAAGCGCAACCAAGAGAACGCAGATTTCATGCAGGCGCGCTAGGCTCCCATTGCGCGGCATTGCACTTGCTGCAAAGCTGGCCGCATGAGCCAGCTTGATGTCCCTGACGGCTTTGCCCGCCATTTCCGCCAGAGCCCGCTCACCGACCCATGGGAGCCGCTCTACAGCAGGCGGACCGACGCCGCTGTCATGATCGGGCTGCGCGCGGGCGCAGCGCACACCAACAGCCGGGGCTTCGTCCACGGCGGCCTGATCGTAGCGCTGGCAGACAACGCCATGGGGCTAAGCTGCGCACAGGCGATGGGGGAGCATGCCGAGGTGAGGGCGGGTCTCGTCACCGTCAACCTTGCCATTGACTATCTCGGCGTCGCTCGCACCGGACAGTGGCTGCAAATCGAACCGGAGGTCGTCAAGCTAGGCTCCAGCCTGTGCTTCGTGCAGGCGCTGGTCACCGCCGATGGCGAACCGTGCGCCCGAGCCAATGCCACTTTCAAAGTGTTGGGAGGAAATGTCCTGCGGGGGCTGTAAGGACTGGTCTGGCCCGCTGTCACCCATATTCGATACGATCTGGCTTGACGTGAGCGGGCTTGGTGACTCAAGTTTGGCAGCGATGGCGCTGCGCTCTGATACTTCGACTATCCCGCCCGAGCTTCTGCTGCAGGCCTATCGCGCCGGTATCTTTCCGATGTCGGACAGCCGCGACGATCCCGAGGTCTATTGGGTCGAGCCGAAAATGCGCGCGATTCTGCCGCTAGATGGATTCCACCTCTCGCACAGTCTGGCGCGCACATTGCGGCGCGGGCGGTTCCGCCTGAGCTGCAACGAAGCGTTCGATGCGGTGATCGATGCCTGCGCCGCGCCCCGCGCCGAAGCGGAAGACAGCTGGATCAGCCAGCGCATCAGCGAAAGCTACCGCGAACTGCACCGCCATGGCCACGCGCATTCGATCGAGGCCTGGCGGGCCGGCCCCCACGGCACGGAAGTGCTGGTAGGCGGCCTTTATGGGGTCGGTTTCGACCGGGTTTTCTGCGGCGAGAGCATGTTCAGCCGTGCCAGCGACGCTTCAAAGGTGGCGCTGGCCGGGCTGGTTGCAGCACTGCGCCGGGCCGGGGTGGAGCTGCTCGATTGCCAGTTCACCACGCCGCACCTTTCCTCGCTCGGCGCGGTGGAAATTCCGCAGGCGGAGTATATCGACCGGCTGCAGGCGGCGACTGCTTCTCAGGTTGGCGTTTCTCGGGCCGACGCTTCTCCGGCTGGTGGAACAGCTTCGGCAGGCGCCGGTGCCGGCACTGCGGGCGGATTGCCCGCCGGCTTTGCGGCGCTGCTCGATGATGCGGCAGCGGCCGGGCTTTCCTCCTCGCCGGGAAACTTCATCGCGCAGTCTTTGACCCAAACATCATAGGCCGGGTGCTCGACCACGTTGAGCGAAGGCGCACCCTTGAACAGCCAGCCCGAAAACACCTTGTGCCACGCCAGCTTTTCCTGCGTCGTCGCGCGTTCTTCCACGAAGAGCTGCACGAATGCGCCTGTCTCCGCCGGGTCCTCCCACGGCGCAGTGCGCTCGCAAGTCCCGAGCTTGATGATGGCATTGCCTATCCGGCGCGATTCGCCGCTGCGCAGGGTAATTGCCCGCGTGATGTTATTGCGCTTGTTGAGGAAGCCGAGTGTCGCCACGCGGTCCTTGACCGGCGTGCCATAAGGGCTTTCGATGACAGAGCCGGATGGTCCAGCGGCTGCGCTGCCCGATCCGGTCGCCTCCTTCGGCGGCGGGCCATTTGCAGGTTGCTTGGCGTCGCACCCGCTCAGTATCAGCAGCACGGCAGCCCCCGCAGGAAGCAAATGCAGCGATGGAACGGGGCGCATCAGCCTTCGGGCGACCAGGCTTCGTAGTCACCCGTCGCTGCCGCACGTTTCCCGCCACGTTCGAGCGCACCTTGCGGGCGATAGGCTGCAGAAGTGCCGGTCACGTTGGGCGTGAAATCCACCTCCCAAATGCGCGCCGGCGGCAGATTGCTTTCGGGCAGACCATCGAAGTTGCCGTGCAGCCACCCGTGCCATTCCGCAGGCACGCGGCTGGCATCGTTCGCGCCGTTGTAGATTACCCAGCGGCGTTCCTTACCGGCGAAGGGATGTCCCTTAGGATAGGGCTTGCTTGCCCGGAAATAGGTGTTGCCCTGTGCATCCTGGCCAACTTTCACGCCATTCCGCGCGCTGTCGAGCATGGTGCCGAAGGTGGCGCCGTTCCACCAGGTGAAGATCTTGCCAAGGACGCTCATAACCAAAGCGCTTAGCCGCCGGAGAGCGGTTTCGGCAAGTGCGGATTGGTTGTTAAGCCGGCACCGGCCCGCTTCCCCGCACCCTCGTCCAAACTTGGGCACCCATTCAGGGTACTATCGTGGGAGGCCGGGCGGGGGAGCGGGCCGGTGCCAGCTTAACAAGAACAACCTTTACCAGCTAACTTTGTCGCCCGGCTTGATCCCAAGCTGCGCCGCGTGGCCGCCGATCAACTCGAGCACGCACGCAGCATCCCCCACCGAGGGCAACGGCTGCAGATCATAGGGCACGGCATTGGCCGCAATATTGAGCACCTTGCGATCCGGCCCGATGAAGATGATGTCGAGCGGGATGACCGTGTTCTTCATCCAGAACGCCGCCGGGCGGGGCGGCTCCATCGGGAAGATCATGCCCTCATCCGCGCCCATCTCCGCGCGGAACATCAGGCCGCGGGACTGCTCGGCAGGGGTCGAGGCGACTTCCACCTTGAACACATGCGCCCCGCTGGCCGAAGTGACGGTGAGCGGGATGACCGTGAGGCCCGAAACCGGGTGGACTGCGGGCGTGGTTGCAGCAGCGGGTGCTTGGGCCGTGGTCGAACTCGCGGCCAGCGGAGAGCAGGCCGCCGCCGCGACCAGCAGAGCGAGGCTTGCGGCTTTAGTCCAGCCAGACTTATTCAAAAGCGTCTTCGGCATGCTCATTCGCCCATTCTTCCGCAGCTTCAAGGCTGTGGGCATCCATCACCCGGCGTACATGGTCAAGCCCATGCCCGGCGCGCAGGAACGCCGCCATCTGTTTTTGCCGCATGGCAGGGTCGGCTGGCCGCAT
>CANEVG010000117.1 GCA_947442095.1 Sphingomonadaceae bacterium | reverse complement strand
TTTGATTTTAGGCTGCCCGTCGGCTGTCGCTTCCAAAAGCGGACCAAAGCTATTCTTTCACGTAGCTCACAATCAGGCGATTGTGTTCGAGAAAAAATAGACGAGAGCATTGAGGACAGACGACCGTATCCTTTCCATGCTCCATGATCAGATCATAAATAGCGCCTTCCGGATCGTCACCTTTTGTCGCCTTTATGATGTGCCTTACGAGCGATTCCATGCCCGTGTCCGGTAGCAACAGAAAGCTATGGGGTGACGGGTAGCGAGTTTCGGAGAAAGTATGCCCGGCAGGGCAAGTAGTTTGAGTCATTCCAAACGTCCTCACAAGGCCTGACAGGCGATCACAGAGAATGTGGCAAAAACGGTCTTCAGCCCGATTTGAGCAGCGGGACCGTCAGCAAAAAGTACGGATAATCAGCGGCTTTGGGAACCAAATAGCGCACCTCCGCTACCAATCCTATTTCCAGAGGTTTTTGGTATCTTCCAGCGACACGGCCTCAGAGCAATAGCCAGCAGAACAGGCTGCTCCCGGTTCCAGGCATCTCACCGCAGGCTGAACTTTTAGTGTCGCGCAGGCGTTGGTGGCAAAAGTGCGAGTTGCCGCGCTGCTTTCGGTAGGCCAGCCTTCGCGCTTCTGAAAGGAAGGGCGCGCGCAGACTTATGACCGATTCTTACATTTACGTCGTGATCGTGAGCGCGCTGGCACTGCTGGCCTATTACTTCACGCTGCTGATGGCCGGGCTGGCGCGGGGGCGGTTCAAGATCCCGGTGCCCTCGCACAGCGGGCCGCCCGAGTATGAGCGCTATGTCCGCGCGCACCAGAACACGCTTGAACATCTCGTGCTGTTCCTGCCCGGCATGTGGCTGTTCGCCTATGTCGTGAGCCCGCTGTGGGCGGCGGGGGTCGGGGCGATCTGGCCGTTCATGCGTGTGCTTTATGCGCGCGGCTATCATCGCGCGGCGGAAAAGCGGCTGATCCCGCTCTACATCTCGATGCCGCCGATCTACATTTTTGTGCTCGGGTCGCTGATCGGCGGGACCGTGCGGCTGGTGCGGGGAGGGTAAGGCGATGCAGGCCAATTTTGATCTGGTGATCCGGGGCGGCACTATCGCGGACGGGAGCGGCGACGGTCTGATTGAGGGCGATCTGGCCATTGCAGGGGGCAGGATCGCGGCCATAGGCACGTTTAGCGGGCGCGGTGCGGAGGAGATCGATGCGAGGGGCCGCGTCGTCACGCCTGGCTTCATCGACGTCCACACGCACTATGACGGCCAGTGCATCTGGGCAGAGGAGCTTTCGCCCTCGTCCGCGCACGGGGTAACTACGGCCATCATGGGCAATTGCGGCGTCGGCTTCGCGCCGTGTCGCAAGGCCGATCAGGATATGCTGATCAATGTGATGGAGGGCGTGGAGGATATCCCCGGCGTGGTGATGACCGAAGGCCTCTCCTGGGACTGGGAGACCTTTCCAGAGTATCTCGACACCGTGGCGGCCGGAAAGCGCGACATCGATGTGGCGGCTTATCTCCCGCATTCACCCTTGCGGGTTTACGCGATGGGCGCGCGCGGCGCGGCGCGCGAGGCCGCAACCCAGCAGGATCTTGCGCTGATGCGCCGCCTCACGGCAGAGGCGATGCGCGCCGGGGCCATCGGCTTTGCCACCTCGCGTCTCTCGATCCACAAGACGGCGGATGGCGATGCGATCCCGACGTTCGACACCGACATTGCCGAGCTTGAAGCCATTACGCGCGGCATGGCCGATGCGGGGGCAGGGACGTTTCAGGTCGTGCTCGATGCCTTCGTTGGGTGGGACAAGGAATACCGCGTGATCGAGCGGGTCATCGCCGCGAGCGGCCGCCCGGCCACGTTTACGCTCGCCTCGGGCAATGATGCGCCGCCGCGCTGGCGGCGCGTGCTGGAAAAGCTGGAGGCGACCAATGCCGCTGGCGGGGTCGCCCACGCACAAGTGATGCCGCGCCCGATCGGCCTGATTGCGGGGCTGGAGCTGACAGTGCATCCCTTCGTCCTCTGCCCCAGCTGGGCCAAGATCGCGCACCTTTCAATTCCGGAACAAGTCGCCGCGATGCGCGATCCCGCCTTGCGCACGGCCTTGCTGGCCGAGGATTTCGAACCAGGCCATCCGTTCAACGCGCTGGCGCGCAATTGGCGCTGGCTGTTTCCGCTCGACAATCCGCCGGACTATGCGCCGCCCGCGCACCTCAGCATGGCTGGGCAGGCCGAGGCGCGCGGCTGCACGCCGCAGGAGATCGCCTATGAGCGGCTGCTGGAGACGAACGGTCAGGGCCTGTTTCTGGCGGCGCTGGGCAATTACGAGAACGCGAAGCTCGACAGCGCGCACGAAATGCTGCGCCACCCTTATTGCGTCCCCGGCCTGGGTGACGGCGGCGCGCACTACGGCGCGATCTGCGATGCGAGCTATTCGACCTATCTCCTCACGCAGTTTGTGAAGAGTGATGGCCCGCTGACGCTGGGGCTTGCCGAGGCGGTTCATATGCTGAGCCAGAAGGCGGCGCGCGCGGTCGGGCTTTCGGATCGCGGTGTGCTGAAAGTGGGCGCGCGGGCCGATTGCAATGTGATCGACCTTGATCGCCTCATGCTGCACCTTCCCGAAGTGGTGCGCGATCTGCCCGCAGGTGGCCGCCGCTTGCACCAGCGCGCGAGCGGCTATGACGCGACCCTGGTTGCGGGCGAGGTGATCCGCCGGTTCGACCAATCGACGGGTGCGCGTCCAGGCAAGCTGGTGCGCGGGGCAGGGTATCACCCGAACTAGGGTCAGGACCTTAGAAGATCGAGGTACCCATGCCGCCGTCTGCTACCAGCGACTGGCCGGTGACAAAGCTGGCCTGTGCGCTGCACAGCATCGTCACCAGCGCGCCCAGATCCTCGGCATCGCCAAAGCGCCCGGCGGGAATGCGGGCCGCCTTCACGAACGCGGCGACTTCCTCGTCATAGCTGCGGCCGTTTGCTGCGGCGCGGGGGCCGAGCATGTCCTCGATGCCTGGGGTGTGATGCATGCCCGGCAGCACCGAATTGATGGTGACGCCCTTGCGCACCAGCTCCTTGGATATCGCATGGCAATAGTTGGCCAGCGCCGCGCGCGGCGGGCCGGAAAGCACACGCATGGCCGCTGGATACTTGGCGGCGCCAGTGCTGATATTGACGATCCGCCCCCAGCGGCGCGCCATCATCGGGCCAGACACCGCCTTGATGTAGTCGATCGGGCTAAGCAGCGCGGTGGCCACCGAGCGCTCGAATTCCTCGCGCGAAACATCGCGGAAATCGCCCGTGAAGGGCGGCGGTGCGCATGTTGCCACGAAGATGTCGGGATCGGGGCAGGCCGCGAGGATCGCCGCGCGGCCTGCGTCGCTGGCGTGATCGGCCACGATGGGGTGGATATTCGCGCCCGTCTCTGCGGCGATGGCCGTGCAGGTCGCTTCCAGCCGCTCGGCCCCGCGTGCGGAAATGAACACGTTTGCGCCCTCGCGCGCCAAGGCCAATGCCGCGCCGCGTCCCATGCCGGCGCTGCCTCCGTTGACCAGCGCCTTGCGTCCCGCAATTCCCAGATCCATCGCTTTGTCCTCACCTGTCCTGTGCAATCCCTCTCGCGTCAGGAAGCCCCCGTAAACTGGCGATAGTGTTGGCGCGGGGCTCTTGGCACAGCGACGCCTTTCCTTATGGCGCGGCGTGGCTACAATCCCTCACATAACAGAAGAGGAGGATGCGATGCCACGAGTCCATGTGCCGGAAAGCCATGCCGCCGACCCTTCCGCGTATGTCTGGAGCCAGTATGCGCCCGAGATCGCGGGCGGGGCGGGCAGCTATATCCAGGCGGTCTATACCAAATCGCTGATGTCGCTGCGCGAACTGGAAGCAGCGCGGATGCGCACGGCGCAGATCAACGGCTGCGCGCTATGCCTTGGCATGCGCTCGGCGCGCGATCTGGCGTGCTATCTGGCCAATTCGGGTGTCGATCCTTTGCTCGCCGTCAGCGCCCGGGGCGATCCGGCACCGGACGAGCAGTTCTATGCCGAGATCGGCCCTGAACCGACCTGGGAGGGGTTTTCGGCGCGCGAGCGCCTGATCATCCAGTACGCCGGACGGATGGGCGAGGCGCCCAAGGGCCTCAAGCATGACGAGGCGTTCTGGGAGGCGATGCACGCCCATTTCAGCGATGCGGAGATCGTCGACATGACCTTCTGCATCGGCGCATGGATGGCACTCGGGCGGCTGACTCATGTGCTTGATTTGGACGATGTGTGCATGGTCCCGGCGCGCGAGGTTGCGGCTTGATGCGTCCGCCGCGCACGTTCGAGGATCTGGCAGTGGGGGAGCAGCGGCGCTCGGCCAGCCGCACGATCACGCAGGATGAGATCATCGCCTTCGGACGGCTCTATGATCCGCAGTGGTTCCACTCAGATGTCGAAGCGGCGCGGGAATCGCACTTCGGTGAGGTGATCGCCAGCGGCATCCACGTGCTCGCGATCTGGCGGCAACTCGATCACGAGATCAACGGCGATATCGATTTCGTCTGCGGCGTGGGTATGGACGAGCTGCGCCTGAAGACCGCCCTGCGCGCAGACGACACGGTCTATGTCACGTCCAAGATCACCTCGCTCGAACCTTCGCAGAGCGGCAAGCCGCGCGGCACCGCGATGACCCGCTACGTCATGATCAACCAGAACGGGGCTGAAGTCGTGACCTTCACCAGCATCAATCTGGTTTACACGGCGGCTGCGCGCGCACTTAGCTGAGCCACCAGCGCATCGGCCTCCGCCGCTGCTTTCGCCATCGCCGCGGCCACGGCGTCATCCGGGCCGAACGTGCCGGCCACCCGCACCGCATGGATATCGGTTACGCCGATAAAGCCGAGCCAGGCGCTCAGATAGCTCAGCTGGAAATCCAGCCCGTCGATCTCTGGCATCGTGCCGAATGGCATGGCGCTGGCCGCCACGATGATCGCGGTGCGCCCGGCAGCCAGCCCTTCGACATTTCCGGCGGCATCGTTGCGGAAGGTCATGCCAGGGTGCGTGATCAGATCGATGTAGTGCTTGAGCCGGTAGGGCAGGCCGAAATTCCACATCGGCACCGACATCAGCCAGCCGTCGAAGGATCGGAAATGCTCCGCCAGGCTGCGCAGCTGGTCCCATGCCGCCGCCTGTTCGGGCGGCACCGGCGTGCCCATCAGCAGGCCGTAGCGGCCTTCGATCGCCTGCACATCGAACGGCGGCAGATCGGCATCGAACAGGTCGATGGTTTCGACCACGAGCGCAGGGTTTGCAGCGGAAAGCCCCGCCAGAACCTGCCCGCTGATCGTGCCCGAGCGCGAGCGCGCGCCGCGCGGGCTGGCGTTGATGTGCAGCAGCCGCTTCATCACAGCTCCATTTCGATGAGGATGTCATTGTCTGCAAGGGTCACCGGCCAGGTGCGCACGCACATCTTCGTGATGTTACCAGTGGGGCTGCCGTCGCGCAGATCGAAGCGCACGCCGTGCAGCGGGCAGAAGATGTGCACCGCCTTCATCTTCCCGCCCTCCAGCGGTTGCAACGCGTGGCTGCACTGGTTGTCGAGCGCGAAGACCCCGTGGGTGGTGCGCGCGATCAGGATCGAGCGTCCACCTATGTCGAAGGCGCGGTTGGTGCCCATGGCAATGTCGCCGAGCGCGGCGACCCGCACGCTTGCCATGGTCAGCAGGTCCCTTGAGATTGGCGGTGCATGTCGGTGTCCATCAGATTGGGCATAATGAGTGCCTGCATCTAGCGCTGAGCGCCAGTCCTTGCGATAAAAAAGTCAAACATGATTGTTTTTCATATCATGGCTGATAAAGAAGGAGGCCGCTAACGAGGGAACACTGTCTTGGACGCCGCGACAACTCAGCAGATCAAGGCCGGCATGGCCTACGAGTCTGGCCGCACTGAGCCGCCTCCAGGCTTTCCTCAGTTTCCCGATGTGCCCAGCGGCCGCTATGTCGATGCGCAGTTCCTTGCGCTTGAGCAGGAGAGGCTGTGGAAGCGCAGCTGGCTCTATGCGGGCCATGTCGATCAGCTGGCGGAGCCGGGCAGCTGGTTTCTGCAGCGCAACACCGGCAGCCCGATCCTGATCGTGCGTGATCTGGAAGGCACCGTCCGCGCTTTTTACAACAGCTGCCGCCATCGCGGCGGGCCGCTGGTGAAGGAAGATGCCGGAACCGCGCGCGGTTTTGTCTGCGGCTATCACGGCTGGAGCTACACGCTGGCGGGCGAGCTCACCGCGATCCGCGACAAGCGCGATTTCGTCGATTTCGATTTCAGCTGCCGTTCGCTGATCCCGGTGCGCTGCGAACTGCTGGGCGGCTGGATCTTCATCAACGAGGACCCGGACGCACCGCCGCTCATGGAATCGCTCGGGCCGTTGGCGGGCGAGATGGAGCAGTTCCAGCTCGATAATCTGACGCTGGTGAACTCGCGCGGGTATGATGTGGCGTGCAACGTCAAGGTGCTGCTCGATGCCTTCCTTGAGGTCTATCACCTGAAGTCGATCCACCAGTCCACCGTGGACCGCTTCCTCGATCATCGTGGGACCACGATCACGCTGTGGCCCGGTGGCCATTCGCGCATGACCACGCCCAACCGGCGGCCGGACTGGATCGATCCCGGCACCAAGGGCATGCCGGCGATCCCCACTGTCACCGAAATCCCGCGCGACAACAACGTCAGCTACAACATCTATCCCAATATCGTAATGCCGCCTGCGGCCACCGGGCTCCCCATGCTGGTGTTCTGGCCGCGCACCGCGCGCACGATGCGGATCGAGTGCCACTGGTTTTCGCCCAAAGTCGGCGAGGAGGGGCTAAGCCCGCTGTGGGAGACGCGGATCGACAACTTCGAGCGCATTCTGTTCGAAGACACCCAGTTCGCGCCGCAGATTCAGGAATCGATTGAAAGTCCGGGCTTCAAGGGCATACCCCTGAACTATCAGGAACGCCGGATCTATCATTGGCATGAAGAGCTTGACCGCCGGATCGGGGTGAACCGCGTTCCGGCTGAGTTTCGCGTGACCCCGGTGCTGGGGGATTGGGTGGAGACGAAATGAACGCGCACTTTGACGGGAATGCCGCGAGCGCAGAGCAGCCCGGCTCTCGTCCCCGCTTCGGCTTCACGGATGCAGAACTGGCCGCGCACCCCACAGTGTACCGCCATGATCTGCTGCAGGGACGGACGGTGATCATTTCAGGCGGCGGCACGGGCATGGGCAAGGCCATGGCCTTCCTGGCCAGCCGGCTCGGGGCAAATGTCGTGCTGTGCGCACGGACGGAAGAGAAGCTGGCCGCGACACAGGATTCCATCGAACGCTTGGTTGGCCGTCGGCCAATGGCGGTGCCTATGTCGATCCGCGATCCGGATCAGGTGGAGATGATGCTCGATGCCGTGCTGTCCGAATATGGCCGCATCGATACGCTGATCAATAACGCAGGTGGCCAGTTCCCGCAGAACGCTCTGGATTTCAGCCGCAAAGGCTGGCTGGCCGTGATGGACCTGAACCTCAACGGTACCTGGTGGATGATGCAGGAAACCGCCAAGCGCTGGGTCGCGGCGGGTGCTGGCGGCAACATCGTCAACATCGTAGCCACGATCGAACGCGGGATGCCGCAGGTGGCGCATTGCTGCGCTGCGCGATCGGGCGTGATCTATCTTTCCAAGACGCTTTCGACCGAGTGGGCGCCGCACAACATCCGCGTGAACTGCGTCGCGCCCGGGATTGTCGAAACCGAGGGTTTCGCGGTTTATCCGGACGAGGCGCTAACCCGCTTTCATCTTGCAAATCCGATGCAAAAGCGCGGCGATGCAATGGATGTGGCCGAGGCCGTGATCTATCTTGCGGCGCCCAGCGGCAAGTTCATTACCGGGGAAGTGCTCACCGTCGATGGCGGGCAGAACCAGTGGGGTGTCAACTGGCCTGCGGGCATTCCCGACTATTTCAATATCGGCGGCGCGGCCTGAAGTCCGCCCCGCCGATGGGGCCTGCTTGTCCAGGCCCTATTTTCCGAACCTTATTGTCCCTCTGGCGTAAACACCATCAGCAGGTTGCCGGGCGAATGGTAATAGAGCCCATAGCCTGAGTTGGCGATGACATGGCCATTGGCGATAACCGCGCCCGGGCCGCTCATCCCGCCGCCATGGCCCGTCACACCGCCCACAGCCGCAACATCACGCGTCGTATCGACCGACCACAGCACTTTGCCGGTTGCGCTGTCATAGGCGCGGAAGCGGCCATCGAGATGGCCTGCAAAGACCACGCCGGGGATCGTGCTGACGGCGGCCGAAATGCCGGGATCGCAGTTTGCCCTATCTCCGCAGACGTTGTCCGCCAGCGCCTTCCACAGCTCCTTGCCGCTTGCGGCGTCGATGGCGTGAAGCCCGGCGCCATACTTTGCCTCATCATAAACGCGGCCATCGCGGGTATCCGCCATGTCGTTGACCGGCACGAACACGGTGCCGCTCTCTGCCGCCATGCCGAAGTGGACGCCGCCTTGTGTGCCGCCATGCCCGACCACGGTGCGCCACTTGATCACACCGCCTGCTGGATCAAGCCCGTAGACCTCGCCCGACTTCTGGCCCACGACCAGCATTTGGCCTCCGCCAGCTAGGGGCACGAGCAGCGGGGAGGCAGCGACATCAAGGTCCGGCCCCTTTTCGACCGGGCAGTTTTCGTTGCCCATCATGCAGCCGACATTCCAGGCATCGCCCTTGGTGAGCTGCGTGGTCCAGAGGCGCTTGCCGGTCTTGGCATCGACCGCGAAGACCGCGTCCGAATTGCCGTCTGCCGGGGTCGAATAGTTCTCGCCCGATCCAAAGTAGAGCCGGTCGGTCGCCGCATCATACGTCGGGCTGTTCCACACCGGCGCGCCGGAGGGGCCGAAAATTTGCGTGCCAACGCTGGTCTTGCCTTGCGGGCGAGGCTCCTGGGTCACGGTCGTCTGCTTCCAGCGCAGTTCACCGGTAGTGAGATCGAGTGCCGCCACCGCGCCGCGAAAGGTGCAGCAGGCATAGGCGGGGTTGGCGGCCGCAGTAACCTCAAGCGAGGAAACCGGCACGAAAACCTGACCGCCGCCCAGCATCGGAGTGCCGGTGATGGTGGCGTTGGGGTGATCATCGACCTTGGTCTTCCACACCAGCGTCCCGGTCATCGCATCGAGCGCATAGGCCCGGGCGAGCACATCGCCGAAGTAGAGCCGCTTGGTGTCAGCGTCTGCCACGATGGCAGTGCGGATTTCGGCAGAGGCGCGAAAGCGCCAGCGGGTGCAGCCGCTGGCCAAATCGAGCGCATAGACCGTCCCGTCCTGGCTACCAACGAAGATCGCGCCCCAGCCGACCGAGGGCTGCGAGCGCGCACGCTGCGCGGCGGGATAGGCCAAGGCCCACTTGAGCTTGAGCGCGGGCACGTCGGCCGCTGCCAGACCAGCCTGCTGCGCCGAGGCGAAGCGGCGGTTGTCGTGGCCCCAGCCCATGGCCTCGGGAGGCGAGGCGGTATCAA
>CANEVG010000116.1 GCA_947442095.1 Sphingomonadaceae bacterium | reverse complement strand
GCGGAAGGCGAGATCATCCTATTCATCGACGAGATGCACACCTTGATCGGTGCGGGCAAATCCGAAGGCGCGATGGATGCGGGCAATCTCTTGAAGCCAGCCCTTGCGCGCGGCGAGCTGCATTGCATCGGTGCCACCACGCTCGATGAATACCAGAAATATGTCGAGAAGGACCCCGCGCTGCAGCGGCGATTCCAGCCCGTGTTTGTCGGCGAACCGACCGTGGAGGACACGATCTCGATCCTGCGCGGTCTGAAAGAGAAGTACGAGCTGCACCACGGCGTGCGGATCACCGACGGCGCGATCGTGGCGGCGGCGACGCTGTCCAACCGCTACATCGCCGATCGCTTCCTGCCCGACAAGGCGATCGACCTGATGGACGAGGCCGCCAGCCGGCTGCGCATGGAAGTGGAGAGCAAGCCCGAGGAGATCGAGAACCTCGATCGGCGGATCATCCAGCTCAAGATCGAGGACATGGCGCTGGCGAAGGAAATCGACAGTGCCTCGAAGGACCGGCTCACCGCGCTTCGCGAGGAGCTGGCGAACCTCGAGCAGCAATCGAGCGAACTCACCACTCGCTGGCAGAACGAGCGCGACAAGATCGCGGCCGAAGGCAAGATCAAAGAAGCGCTCGACGGCGCGCGGATCGAGCTGGAGCAGGCGCAACGGCAGGGCGATCTCGGCAAGGCGGGGGAGCTCGCCTATGGCCGGATACCTGAGCTGGAGAAGCAGCTGGCGGAAGCGCAGGGCATGGCGGAAAACGCCCTATTGCGTGAGGAAGTGACTGCTGACGACATTGCGGGCGTGGTCAGCCGTTGGACCGGGGTACCGGTCGAGCGGATGCTGCAGGGCGAGCGCGAGAAGCTGCTCAAGATGGAGGAGACCATCGGCAAGCGCGTGATCGGCCAGCGAGATGCGGTGGTGGCCGTGTCCAAGGCGGTGCGCCGCGCGCGCGCCGGGCTGCAGGACCCGAACCGGCCTCTGGGCTCGTTCCTGTTCCTCGGGCCCACCGGGGTTGGCAAGACCGAGCTGACGAAGGCGCTTGCGGGCTTCCTGTTCGACGACGACAACGCGATGGTGCGGATCGACATGTCCGAGTTCATGGAGAAGCATTCCGTGAGCCGCCTGATCGGCGCGCCTCCGGGCTATGTCGGCTATGACGAGGGCGGCGTCTTGACCGAGGCGGTGCGGCGGCGGCCCTATCAGGTCGTGCTGTTCGACGAGGTGGAGAAGGCGCACAGCGATGTGTTCAACGTGCTTCTGCAAGTGCTCGACGATGGCCGGCTGACCGACGGGCAGGGCCGCGTGGTGGATTTTACCAATACGCTGATCATCCTGACCTCCAATCTCGGCAGCCAGTACCTCGCCAATCTCGAAGAGGGGCAGGAGGTGAGCACGGTCGAGCCCCAGGTTATGGACGTGGTGCGCGCGCACTTCCGGCCGGAATTCCTCAACCGGCTGGACGAGATCATCCTGTTTCACCGGCTGGGGCATGAGCACATGGCGCCGATCGTGGACTTGCAGGTGGCGCGCGTTTCGGCGCTGCTCAAAGACCGCAAGATCGTGATCGACCTCACCGATGCGGCCAAACGCTGGCTCGGCCGGGTCGGCTACGATCCGGTCTATGGCGCCCGGCCGCTGAAGCGCGCGGTGCAGCGCCATGTGCAGGATCCGCTGGCCGAACGGCTGCTGGGGGGCGAGATTCCCGAGGGCAGCACCGTACGCATTGATGAAGGTGACGGCGCGCTGACGTTTGTGGTGGAGTAAAGCAAAGCCCTCTCGCGTTACCCTCTTTTCCCTTCATTTCAGGGGAGAGGGTTGGGAAAGGGAAAACACGTTGGCAAGCCCCTCTCATCTCGGGCCAGGCGCTGCGCGTTAGGCCTTTGTGGATCTTGAAGGGAAGAGAATGGCCATTCAGGCTACACTTCACTGGCCTTGTCTGTCCCAGTTTCTTGTGCAGGCCCGGCGCGCCGCGCATCAGACGCGAGCCGCGTCTGATGCGCGCCGCTTGTAGATCATGGCAGCTTTGGCTAGTCGTATAAGAGGGAAAGCCGGGATATCGTCGGTGTCGGCGGCCGTATCGGGGATGCGAGGCCATGAAGAGCTTCGACAGGAAATTGATCGGCCTCTGGTCGCGCTGGGGCATGAAAGTGCTGCCCTTTGCCGATGTCGCCAGTGACGAGCTTCCGCTCTCCCGGCTGCTGCGGCTTTCGCTCATCCAGTTCTCGGTCGGCATTTCTCTGACCTTGCTGGTGGGCACGCTCAACCGCGTGATGATCGTGGAGTTGCAAGTCCCTGCCACGATCGTCGGCTTCATGCTGGCTTTGCCATTGCTGTTCGCGCCCTTCCGCGCATTGATCGGCTTTCGCTCGGATACGCATCAGTCGGCGGTGGGCTGGCGGCGGGTGCCATACATCTATCGCGGCACGATGCTGCAGTTTGGTGGACTTGCAGTCATGCCGTTTGCGCTGCTGGTGCTCGCCAAATCGCTCAACTCGGCGCATGCTCCCGAGTGGGTCGGCCAGATCAGCGCAGCCATTGCCATCCTGCTGGTGGGGGCCGGCGTGCATGTCACCCAGACCGTCGGCCTTGCCCTCGCAACCGATCTGACGCGCGAAGACCAGCAGGCCAATGTGGTCGGGCTGATGTATGTCAGCCTGCTCGTCGGCTCGATCACCGCTGCGCTCGCCTTTGGCACATTTCTGGTGAATTTTACGCCTGGCCGGCTGATTCAGGTCATTCAGGGCACCGCTGTCGTCACGATCCTGCTCAACATTGTTGCAACCTGGAAGCAGGAGGCCATGCGTCCATCCGGCGCGACAGGCGCGCCGCAGCCGCAACCGACCTTCAGGGAAAGCTGGGACACGTTCATCGTGCAGCACCGGTCGCTGCGCCGTCTGCTGGTGACTGGCCTCGGAACGCTGGCCTTGAGCATGTCAGACATCGTGCTCGAGCCGTATGGTGGGCAGGTGCTCGGCCTGAGTGTTGGCGCCACGACCAAGCTTACTGCCGTATTCGCGGGCGGATGCCTCGTCGGCTTTGCCTTTGCATCCCAGATCCTCAGCCGGGGCGGCGATCCGTTTCGCATGTCGGCCTTGGGCGCGCTCCTGGGGCTGCCCGCCTTTGCCATGGTGATTGCAGCTGCGCCCATGCAATCCGCGCCCCTGTTTGCGATCGGCGTGCTGCTTGTCGGCTGCGGAACCGGCTTGTTCAGCCACGGCACGCTGACCGCCACCATGCGTTTTGCCCCCGCAGATCAGGTGGGCATGGCATTGGGTGCATGGGGCGCGGTGCAGGCGACCGCCGCTGGCTTCGGCGCGGTACTCGGCGGCTTGCTGCGCGACGTGGTAGCTGACTTCGCGCTGTTCGCCGCCCTGCCCAGGATCGCCGATGGCTATGTAGTGGTCTACACGCTTGAAATTCTGCTGCTGACGGCAACGCTGGCGATCATGATGCCGCTGCTGCGCGATGGCCGCGACAGAGCCCTGTAATCAGGGCCAACTAGTCACGTGCAAGAGAAAGGGCCTGTTCTTGCGAACAGGCCCCTCATTACCGGCAGTCTGACCTGGTTGACCGCGGGCACATGCCCTCTGCCCCCCAAGTCAAGCCCTGCGCTTACGGTGCACTCGTAGCAGGCGCCTCGGCAGACTCCGATGCGGCCGGAGCAGCTACAACTGCCTTGACAGTGCGCTTTTTGCTCACCTGACCGGCAGAGCCCTGCCAGAACGCGGCAAACCAGGTGGTGTTGTAGAGAATGGAAGCATGTACCGAGAGTGAGGTAAGTACCATCACCAGGAACAGGAACGGAAGAGCCACTTTCGGGCTCACGTATAGAAATAAACGACCTTCATTCATGATTTAGGCCCCCTCTTAACGCAGCCAAGGTGTCAGCATAAAAGCAAGAACATGCGCCATGACGGCAATGCCGCCGTAAATGCGCGTGCCCCACTTAAGCCCTTCATTGATCTCAATCGCTTGTTTTTCTGTCAACCCCGATGGGTAGACCATATCGTCTGCCATTTCGATGCCCTTTCAAGTCTTAACCGTTGCAAAAAACCTCGGGAATTCTTCCGAAGTGGTTTGCCAGGCAAACCTCCAAAGAGGTTGACCAGGCGCTTGTCCGAAACCGGTAGTCAGTATTGCCTGGTGCGGCCAAGAGTCGAACAAGGCGGATTTCGGGCCCTGCCATTCTCGTTAAGCATGTTATATATGTCAAATAAAATAAACACCAAATAGTGTCTAAAAAAATTGACACTTGAGGTTGGATCGAGCGCCACGGTGGCGAAAGTATTGGCTGGTCGACCGCCCATTTCGCGGGCTTGGCTGACCATCTCGGCCTTGTTGGTGTCGGCTTTCAAGGCTGTGGCGGCTGCGTGATCCTTGCCGTCATGCCCAGCGATCGACGCGCCAACCACTGCAATGAAGGGCGCGCGGTGAAGACAGAGAGGCAGGGCAGGGGTGATGGGGGGGATTTGAAGGTTATTGCACCTTGCCCGCTTCACACGCGCAAACTTCCCTCGCCGCCACGGCACGCCCGCAGGCCCGGCAAGGCGCGCTTGTGCCCAGCGTGAGTTCGGGTCCGAGCGCGACGCGCTCGTCGAACACGAAGCATTCTCCTTGCCAGAGGCTTTGTGCGGGCGGCACTTGTTCAAGATAGCGCAGAATGCCGCCTTGGAGGTGGTAGACTTCTTCCACACCCTCGGCCTTCAGGAAGGCGGTCGATTTCTCGCAGCGGATACCCCCTGTGCAGAACATCGCCACCTTGGGCGCGCGGCCCGTGCCTAGCAACCGCTCCCGCTCGCGCCGGAACCAGCCTGGGAACTCGCGGAAGCTGCATGTCTCGGGATTGATCGCCCCGGGGAAAGTGCCGATGGCGACCTCGTAAGTGTTGCGGGTGTCGATCACGATGGTGTCCGGATCGGTGATCAGCGCGTTCCAGTCCTGCGGCCTGACATAAGTGCCGGCACTGGCTGCCGGATCGATTCCCGGCTCTCCCATCGTGACGATCTCGCGCTTGATCCGCACTTTCATCCGGCCAAACGGCATGGCGAGCGCGGTGGAGAACTTCACATCGAGATCGGCGCAGCCGGGCAAGGTGCAGATAAAATCGAGCACGCTGGCGATCCCTTCAGCGCTGCCTGCAATGGTGCCGTTGATGCCTTCGCGGGCAAGCAGGAGGGTGCCTTTGACCTCTTCCGCCGTGCACAGTGCCAGCAAGGGGCCTTTAGGCGCTGCCGGATCATCAAACCGAGCAAACCGGTAGAGCGCGGCGACAGTAATGGGAGCAGCTTCGGCCATGGCGTGCCGGATTAGCGGATTGCGGCCAAATCAGCCAGTGCGCCCTCAGCGCCGCCAGACAGTCAGCAGCCCGAGCCAGTAAAGCCCGCTGAGGGTGAGCAGCGCGGTCATTGTGGTGTGTTCTCCGGCGCGCAGGAGATACTGCCTTCCATCGCCCGAGCGGCGCACGGGGATCGTCTGCCCAACCTTGGACTGGTAGGCCCGCCCGGTGCTATCGGTGGTGGACCAGGCAAGGACCGTGAAGGGGAAATCGCCCGGTTCGATATCGCCGGTCTCGTAAGGCTTGCCGGTTTCGGGATCGGGTGAAAGTGTAGCGCCAGGTGGAGGGGCCTTTGCCGAAGGTAGGCCGTTTCATCTCCACCGCATCGAGCCTGGCAGGCACTTCCCGCCATTCCGCCACCCGGCTCACGTGCCACTGCTCATAGGCAGCGGGAATGGGCAGAAATGCCGCGACGAGGAACGCGCACGGCGCCAGCACCGATACCACAAGTCTGCGCACCCCGCCCAGTTCGGTGAGCGCGCCGCTAATCATCTATCTGGGATAAAACGATTTTGCATGTCCAATCGATCCTAGCGGCAAGTGGTTGCTGGATCTTCGCGGGCATCCGTTTGGCGCGCGCTGCCGGATCGGGGTGCGTTTTCGCCCCGGCCGATGCCGCCGCCGCCCAGTGCCGCCAGCTTGTCCATCGCGGCGGGGCAAGCCGCATGCGGATATTTCTTGGCGGCCATGAAGGTCAGCGCATAGTCGTCGGCTTCGATATCGCTGGCCTGCGAATACTGTGCGTTGATCACGTTCATGATCAGCTTGCCAAGCTGCGAATTGGCAAGCTTGCGCACGCCGCTGCTGGCATCGCTCGCCAAGCTGAGCGCGGCATCCTTCTGAAGCGCGGATTTCACCGCTTCTTGCCGTTATCGTGCTTCACATGCCCGATTTCATCGCCGATCACGCAGCGCATTTCATCGTCGGTCATCTTGCCCACGAGCCCGGATTAGACCCGCACCGTGCCATCGCCCATGGCAAAGGCGTTTACCGCATTGGCGAGGTGGGGCTCGATATCGAGCCTGAGCCCGTCATGGATGGCCAGGCCAGCGGTCAGCTTGGCGAGGCGAACGGCATAGGGTTCTTGGCCGGAGAAATCGTGTTCTGGCGGTCCAGCTCATCCGACATCTGCAAGAAGTATGAGACGATTTCCGCGTTCGTGACGGTCGCCGCCGCCACTTCCTTGGCCGACCCCATCATACCGCCAATGCCTTGCAAATGGGCGGGGCAGTCATTGTCGCCCCGGCCGAGCCCGCAGCGGCCAGTGTTGGCACAAAACCGCCCAAAAAATTTGGGTTTCTGCTTATTATCATTTTCTTAGAATTGTGCCCTTGCCATTACGACACTTGGAAAAATCTTGGATTCTTCATGACAATTGTTCGAATCAATTGCAGCGATTTTGCAGGCATTCATCTGGATCGGTTACTTTTGAGAGTCTGGCTCGAAATTCGCCGTATAGCGAACTTCGGTGCGACACGGGCCATCTCCTGCCGGACCACCCATGAGAGTGCCGTGAATGGGTGGTCGGGCGGGGAGACTGTGCTGCTGAAGGGGCACCCTATGTCTGTCAGTGTAATTTCAAGGCATAGGAGGGGTCCTGCGCCGACGCCTGACCGCGCGCCAATTGGCTGGCGATGGGCTCTGTCTTCCAGCCATCCGTCGATGGATCGATCCGGTTCCAATCATAGACCACCCCGCGATGGGCAATCTTCCAGGCATTCTCGCGGCGCTCAAGGCGATCAAGGTAGCGCCCGGCGACCACTATGTTGATCTCACCTTGAGGGGTTTCCATCACATGATGAGCATGGAAATAGGATTCGCAGACTGCTAAATCACCTTCAATTTCAATTAATTGGTTAGAAATGCTATGTTGCGTCCGCCGGTAATTGGCAAGCTGCACCATGACCCATTCCGAAAACGCGCGGGCTGTCCCTTTGAAAATGCCATGGTCGTCGGTCGCATCCTCATGAAAGCAAGCGTCCATTAGATCCTTGTCACGGCGATCAACCGCGCGCGCCAGCCGGTTGATCACTTGCGCAATGTCTTGGCGATCCAGCACGAGGCGGAGCGCATTTTCGAATGAATCGGAGGGTGCCATCCGGATCAGATCCCATCTTGCCTAGGCAGGTATGAGTGCGCTTTGCGCCAAGGGACGGGAACTCTCACTTATTCCAGTGGAGTCAAATGCGCTGAAAATGCAATAAACTAGGGGCCCAAACGCGAAGCGTGATTGCGCAAATGTTTGTTACGCAGCGCGCAGGAGTTTTGCCATGAGCGATTATGACGCAGACGATATTCGCCAGCCGCTGGCGGACACTTCAAAGCAGCCCGAACCAATCTTGCGCGGCACGCCAATAACGCCTGAACGCTACTACGCCAAAGACTTCATGGACCGGGAATGGGATAAGATCTGGACACGCACCTGGCAAATCGCCGGACTGCAGCGGGAGCTTTCGAAAAGCGGTGATTATATAACCACGACGCTAGGCCGCGAAACGATCCTGTGCACCTTCGGGGATGATGGCAAGACCCGCGCTTTCTATAATGTTTGCCAGCATCGCGGCATGCAATTGATGTCGGCGCCATCGGGCAATACCCGCTACCTGACTTGTCCGTATCATGGATGGGCTTATGATATGGAGGGCACGCTCAAATTCGTACCGGATGTCGCGGATTTTGCGCAAGGCAACCCTTGCGGCAAGCTCAATCTCATCGAGGTGCCGTGCGAGGTCTGGGCTGGCTTTGTCTGGTACAATCTTGATCCGGACTGTGCCCCTTTGCGGACTTTTCTCGGTCCGATTGCCGACCAGATCGATTCCTATCCGATGGAAGAGATGGTGCGGACCCACTGGGTCACGGTCGAGGGCAATTTCAACTGGAAGCTGGTTCAGGATAACTTCAGCGAGTCCTATCACGTGCCGTTTGTGCACCCGGGTGCGAAATTCGTCATCGAATATGGCTATCAGCATTGTCAGTTCGATCATTATCCCGAAGGCCATTGCCGGATGTTCATGCCTGGCGCCGGACCAGCCGAAGCGGTCAAGGGCGGCGAGAATGAAACACTAGCTTCAATGGCCGAGGAACTGAAGCGCTGGGAACTGAACCCGGATGACTATCGCGGCGGAAAAACGCGCAACATCCGCCGTGATCTGCAACGCCAGAAGCGCAAGCTCGGCCTTGAGAAAGGCTTTGATTTCTCCTCGTATCACGACGACCAACTGACGGATAACTGGCATTACACGATTTTTCCGAACCTTTCGTTCAGCCTGAAGCCCGATGGCAACATCTGGCTGCGCGCCCGTCCGCACGAAACCGACCCGGAAAAGTGCTATTTCGACATGTGGTACATGACCCTGTTCCCCAAAGGCGAGACGCAGTACTATTCGTTCGTGATGCGCGAATTCGTTTCGATCGATACGCCCGCTGTGCACATACAGGGTCCATACGGCACGGTTTCTGCTGGAGGAGCGATCGACGAAGACCTCGACATTTGGGCAGGGCAACAACGCGGTCTGCGTTCACGCGGATACAAGCGCGACTATCTCTCCGGCCAGGAAAGCCGCCTGCGCTACTTTCATGAAACACTTGAGGATTGGCTGGCGAAGTAGGCGTGATACGCGCGGACCGATCATCTGACCCATGGTGTCTTGCAGGACGCATCCAACGGCTATCTACTCGCCTCCGCCTGTTGGAAGAGGCGAGCGATCTGACATTAGGGCGTGGTGCCGCACAGGTTCGGATGGCAAGAATTTGCTTGCGCCGGGGCCCACACCTTGTTTCAGAATCCGCATGGATATGGACCGTGCATCCCTCCGCGCGCTTTCGTATGACGATCTGATTTCGCTGATCCTTGCGCAGGCGGAGGTCATTGCGCAGCAATCCGCGCAGATCGCTGTACTGGCCGTCTTGGTGGAAAGCCACTTGGCTATCATGTCCGACTAGGTTGCAAAAATTACCCGACTTGAGAAGCGCGTGGCCGAGCTTGAGGACAAGCTCGGCAAGCCGTGCAAGACGCGGAACAATTCCGCGTTGCCGCCAACCGCAGGTCAAAAGCCTAACCTGAAGTTCCCGCCTGATATGGGTGAATAATCCTTAAAACTGGCGTGAATTCAATCGGTTGGCGGCGTTGCGGGATTTTGTTCGTAGACATGTAATATGTGGATATTAGTTTGTATCCGTGTTGATAGTATGGCATTTAATAGACATGC
>CANEVG010000115.1 GCA_947442095.1 Sphingomonadaceae bacterium | reverse complement strand
TTACCTCATTCAATTCAGCGTACAGTCGGCCACCTGACTAAAAATACCAGATGGGCCAAAGGGCAATTGCACCCAATGCTGACGTGACTTCGCCAAACGTACTTCCAAAATATTCAAAGTTTCGGATCACAAATCCGAACCGCGGGATTTATACTCCAAAGGACGTCCAACCTGCTGACCACTTTTCCCAATCCCGCTACGAAATTGGATTGTGTTTGGATTGACTGCCGAACTTGTGAGCCGCTTTTGCATATTCCATCAGAGCTATCGATATTACCTAATAGGTCAAGCGTAATAATTCTAACCAAGGCTGGTATTAATGCTCCACTGCCGCGCTATACGCTGCAATGCGGAAATCCGCGGCTTCGGTGTGAGCAGATGCCACCTGCCGCGCGCCGAACGGCGTGTCACGCCTGGCCCCATCGGCGCAAACCGCATGCGAATGTAACGGCTTTGCAACACTGATTCGCAGCTACCCCGGATTCCTCAAAGCCGAGGTATTACGATTATTTGAATTGGTAACATTTGTCATGGACAAGCCCCTCGTTTGCCGCAATGCTGCACTGCGAAAGGGGACAGACTCGTGCTTACCAACACCAGCGCCAAACGCAGCAAGGCAAAAGCCGGCATTCTTGTTTCGATGTCGCTTGCAGCCGCGCTTCTGCTCGGCGCCTGTTCTTCCGGAACACCGGCCCCTGACGAGAAACGCACCGAATTCAGCATTGGCTGGTCGATCTATGCCGGCTGGATGCCGTGGCCCTATGCCCAGCAGGCGGGGATAGTGAAGAAGTGGGAAGACAAGTACCACCTCAAGATCAAGGTCGTGCAGGTCAATGACTACGTCGAATCGATCAACCAGTACACCGCCGGCAAGCTTGACGGGGTAACGCTGGCCAACATGGATGCGCTCACCATTCCTGCCGCCGGCGGCAAGGACACCAGCGCGGTGATCGTGGGCGATTACTCCAACGGTAATGACGGCGTGCTGCTCAAGGGCGCCAACACGCTTGGCGCACTCAAGGGCCGAACGGTCAATCTCGTCGAGTTGTCCGTCTCGCACTATCTCCTGGCCCGCGCGCTGGAGACGGGCGGAATGGCGATGACCGACGTCAAGACGGTGAACACCGCCGATGCCGATATCGTGGGCGCATTCGCTAGCGCTGACGTGACAGCCGCCGTCGCATGGAACCCTCAGCTTTCGGTGATGCGCGCGCAGCCCGGCGCAAGCCAGGTATTCAGCTCGGCCGATATTCCAGGCGAAATCCTCGATCTACTCGTGGTCGATACTGCCACGCTCAAGGCCAATCCCGATCTCGGCAAGGCGCTCGCAGGCATCTGGTACGACACCGTGGCACTGATGATGCGCCAAGACGCAGAAGGGAAGGCCGCGCGCGCCGCGATGGCCAAGCTTGCCGGTGCTGCGCCCGAGACGTTCGACAGTCAGCTCGGGACCACATTCCTCTACACCGATCC
Source organism: Sphingomonadaceae bacterium (assembly GCA_947442095.1). Lineage (GTDB taxonomy): Bacteria > Pseudomonadota > Alphaproteobacteria > Sphingomonadales > Sphingomonadaceae > Novosphingobium. Next base: position 8,141 of record CANEVG010000115.1, on the reverse strand, counting down.
CAAGGCCGCCGTTGCCGCCACTCAGTCCCCCGCGCTCATCGCTACGATGACCAAGGTGCGCGACTTCAGCTTCTCCAAGGGCCTGTTCAAGGGCGCGGCCTCGGCCGACGCGGTCGGCATGGCGTTTCCCGGCGGCAAGACGCTGGGCGATGCGGCGCACGTGACGCTGCGCTTCGACGACAGCTTCATGAAGCTCGCGGCAGACGGAAAGCTCTGAGCGCATGCGGCTCGTCAACTGGCAGATCGGCAAGCGCGACCGCATGCTGCTGGGCGGCGCTCCCATTCTGCTGATCCTCATCGGCTACCTCGTCATAGCCTCGCAGCGCCATGCCGCCAACCCGTCGGACAAGATCCTGCCGCTGCCCTCCGGCATGGCGAGCGCGATGGGCGCGCTGCTGTCCACGCCCGATCCGCTCACAGGCCAGTTAGTGTTCTGGGCAGATACGCTCGCCAGCCTTCAGCGCCTCGGCCTTGGTCTGGGCATCGCCACGCTGCTGGCGCTGGTTCTCGGCCTCGTACTTGGCGCGCTGCCCATGGTGCGCGCCACGATCAGCCCGCTGGTCACTGGCATTGCCGTGATCCCGCCGATCGCCCTGCTCCCAATCCTGTTCATCGCGCTCGGGCTTGGTGAGACCTCCAAGGTCGCGCTCATCGTCATCGGCATCGCACCGGTGATGATCCGCGATATCGCAGCCCATGTCGGCGCCTTGCCGCGCGAGCAGATCATCAAAGCGCAGACGCTGGGCGCGAACAGCTGGCAGATCATCACGCGGGTTGCCTTGCCGCAAGCCATGCCCCGCCTGCTGCAGGCCATGCGCCTCGCGCTCGGGCCGGCCTGGGTGTTCCTCATCTCGGCCGAGGCGGTCGCCTCCGATATCGGCCTTGGCTACCGCATCTTCCTCGTCCGCCGCTATCTCTCGATGGACGTGATCATCCCTTACGTCGCGTGGATCGCGCTGCTCGCCATCCTATTGGACGTGACGCTCGCCGCCGTCAGCCGCCGTGCCTACCCCTGGGCACACGGGAGCGAGCATTGACCGGCGCACTCCTCTCCCTCCAGAACGTCTGGGTCGAATACGGCGACAAAGTCGTGCTCGAAAAGATGAACCTCGACGTGGCCGAGGGCGCCTTCCTTTCGATCGTCGGCCCCTCGGGCGCTGGCAAGAGCAGCTTCCTGCGCGTCATTGTCGGGCAGGAGCAGCCCACACGCGGCAAGATCCTGCTCGACGGACAGCCGCTCGCACCCGAATGCGGGCCGGACCGGGGCGTCGTGTTCCAGCGCTACTCGGTGTTCCCGCACTTGTCCGCTTTGCAGAACACCGTGTTCGGCATCGAATGCGCTGAGGCCCCGCTCATGGCCCGGTTGTTCGGAAGCGCCAAGCGCAAGGCGACCGAAGAAGGCGCCGCCATGCTCGCCGCCGTGGGCCTTGCAGACAGCATGCATCTCTATCCGGCGCAGATGTCGGGCGGCATGCAGCAGCGCCTCGCCATCGCACAGGCGCTGATAAAGCGTCCGCGCATTCTGCTGCTAGATGAGCCATTCGGTGCGCTCGATCCCGGCATTCGCGCCGATATGCATGGCCTGATCACCCAGCTCTGGCGCGATTATGGCCTCACCATCATCATGGTGACGCACGATATCAAGGAGGCGTTCACGCTCGGCACGCGCGTCCTCGCACTCGACAAGCGCCGCCACGATCCCCACGCGCCGCACCGCTATGGTGCAACCGCGGTTTACGATTTGCCATTACGCAGCCGGCCCCTTTCCGAATCGGCACCGGCAGCGGCGGCAGAAAGCTGAGAGAGAACTGGAGATGAGTTCCGAACCCTCAAGGCCTTCCGAACCCTCAAGCTTGGCCAGGCTGAGCATGAGCCTTCCGGCCGAACTCTTCCGCAAGCTCGACATGATGGTGACCGAGCGCCAGCTGCCCTCGCGCTCGCAGCTCATGGCCGAGCTAATCCGCCAAGCACTCGCCGCGCACGAAGCGTTCACCAGGCCGGACGAGATGCTCGCGGGCACGATCACGCTGGTCTATCGGGGCGAGCGCGGCCGCGTGCGGCACCAGCTCGCGCAGACGCAGGCGAGCTACCTCAAGGAAGTGATTTCCGCGCAGCACGTGTTTCTGGAAGATGACCAGTCGCTCGAAGTGCTGCTGGTGCAGGGCCCCGCCGTTCGCCTCAAGGACCTGTGCGATGCGCTGCGCCGCGTGCGCGGAGTGCAACAGCTCGAACTCGTCACGACAACAACCCTGCTGCCGCAGCTCTACGAGCCGGGTGCAGGTGAAGACTATCACAATGGAGCCGCCGCATGAGCAAGAACCCTACAGGCGCACTCGCAAACCCGAACGCCGCGCGAGATCACGCGCGCAGCATGGGCGGCACGGTGGTCGAGGCCATGCCCACCCTACCCCCCGCTGCGCCAGACTTGCCCGCCGGTGTCACGCCGGATGCGTTGCTCTGGGAGGAAACGCTCGCCCCCGGCGGCTATGCCACGCGCCGCCTGCCGCGCGGCAGCCGTCTGCGCCTCCTCGACATGAAGGGCGATGCCTGCGCGTCCCTGCAGATCTTCAATGCCGAAATGCCGACTGAGCGCTACAGCTTCGCCGACACTGTCAAGATCCAGTGGAACGCCTATCTGGCACAGGGAAAGTTCCTGCTGTCAGACATGGGCCGCGTGCTGATGAGCATCGCCGAGGACACCACAACACAAGACAATGGGGCCGGCACCCACGATACCTTCTCCGGCACCTCGAACGCCTATACCAACGCCGCCAAGTATGGCGACGGGCGCAACAGCGGCCAGTTCCCCAACGGGCGCGACCGCTTCCTGCTGGGCGCGGCCAAGCATGGGCTCCAGCGCCGCGATATCCACGCCGCCGTCACCCTGTTCAAGGGTGCGCGGATTGCCGATGATGGCACCATCCAGCCCCAGATCGGCCCGTTCGAGCCGGACCGCGAGGTCGTGCTGCGCGCCGAGATGGAGGTCATTGTGGTCATCGCCAACGTCCCCCACGTGCTCGATCCCCGGCCGGATTACACCGTCACCCCCTTGCGCCTCACCGCATGGCGCGGGCCGGTGGCCGCCGAGGACGATCCCATCCGCAACGCGACGCCGGAGGGCCTGCGCGCCTTCCTCAACGTCGAAGACTATTACCGCCGGTAAGGAGGCCCCGCCAATGCAGAACCGCGATCCGCATCATGACGGCCTGCCCGACACCATTGTTCACGACGAGGTCGTGCCCGCGCGTGCGCCCTGGATCCATCACATCAAGAAGGGCCAGACGCTGCGCATCGTCGATCTCGAAGGCAACCAGGCGGTCGATTTCCTGCTCTATTCCGAAGCCGACGACGGCGAACGCTACAGCGCGCAGGATACCGTGGCGGCGCAGGGTAACCTGTTCCTGCGCACCGGCACAGTGCTGCGCTCGAACGAAGGCCGCCCGATGATGACCATCGCAGGTACCACGGTCGAATACCACGATACCATCGGCGGCGCGTGCAGCTGCGAGAGCAACACGCTGCGCTACGGTCACCACACCAAGGCACAGCATGCCTGCGTCGAAAACTTCCTTGAGGCTAACCTAACTGAAGGGCGCGGCAAGCGCGATATCGTTGCGAACATCAACTTCTTTATGAACGTGCCGGTTGAAAGCGACGGCGCGCTCGGCATTGTCGACGGCATCTCCGCGCCGGGCCTCACCGTCGATCTCTATGCCGAGATGGACGTGATCGTGGTCGTGTCGAACTGCCCACAGATCAACAACCCATGCAACGGCTTCAACCCCACACCCGTGCGCATGATCGTCGCTACGTGAGTTTTGACCCTGTGTTCAACACCGTCCTAATTGCCAATCGCGGCGCGATCGCCACGCGGATCATCCGCACCTTGCGGCGGATGGGGCTGCGCTCGGTTGCGGTCTATTCCGAGGCTGACGAAGGGTCGCTGCACGTCTCAGAAGCAGACGAGGCGGTGTGCATCGGACCTGCGCGCGCCAGCGAGAGCTATCTCAACATTGAGGCAATCCTTGGGGCCGCCAAGGCCACCGGCGCGGGCGCAATCCATCCGGGCTACGGGTTCCTTGCCGAAAACACCGACTTCGCCGAAGCCTGCGCGGCATCCGGTATCGTGTTCATCGGCCCGACGCCCGAGAATATCCGCACTTTCGGCCTGAAGCACAGTGCCCGCGCGCTTGCCGCCGCGCATGGCGTGCCGCTGGCCCCCGGCTCCGAACTGCTGACGGACGAGGCCGAAGCCATCGCGGCGGCGAACGACATCGGCTTTCCGATCATGCTCAAGGCCACCGCAGGCGGCGGCGGCATCGGCATGCGGGTGTGCGAAACCGAAGGCGATGTGCGCGAAGGCTTCGCCACGGTGGCGCGGCTCGGGCAGAGCAATTTCGGCGATGCAGGCGTGTTCCTGGAGCGCTACGTGCGCAGCGCACGCCATGTCGAAGTCCAGATCTTTGGCGATGGCACGGGCAGGATCATCGCGCTGGGCGAACGCGATTGCTCGCTCCAGCGCCGCAACCAGAAGGTGGTGGAAGAGGCTCCCGCTCCGCTGCTCCCGGAGAAAGTCCGGCAGGATCTCTATACCGCCGCCATTCGGCTGGGCGAGGCTGCGCGCTATCGCTCCGCGGGAACGGTGGAGTTCCTTTATGACGCAGAACGCGAGCAGTTCTATTTCCTCGAAATGAACACCCGCCTGCAGGTCGAGCACGGCGTGACCGAAATGGTCATGGGGATTGACCTCGTTGAATGGATGATCCGCGGCGGCGCGGGCGATTTCAGCTTCCTCGATGCTGCGCCGACCATGCCAAAGGGCCATTCGGTGCAGGTGCGGCTTTATGCCGAAGACCCCGCGCTCGATTATCGGCCCACTTCGGGCACGCTGACGGCGGTCGAATTCCCCGCCGATATCCGAACGGAAACGTGGGTCATGGCGGGCAGCCAGGTCAGCTCCTGGTACGATCCCATGCTCGCCAAGCTGATCGTCCATGCGCCGACGCGCGATGAAGCCGTCGCCGCGATGCAGGAAGCGCTTGGCAAAGCGCGCGTTGATGGCATCGAGACCAACTTGCGCTGGCTGCGCGACGTGGTCCGCACACCGCAATTCACCAGCGGCGATGTGTCCACGCGGGTGCTCGATACAATTGCATACACCCCGCGAGCGTTTCGTGTCGTCAGCGGCGGCACCGCCACCACGGTGCAGGACTGGCCCGGCCGCCAGCGCCTCTGGGCGGTCGGCGTGCCGCCCTCCGGCCCGATGGACGACCAGTCGTTCCGCCTCGGCAACCGCCTGCTGGGCAATCCCGAGGGCACTGCAGGCCTTGAACTTACCCATTCCGGCCCCACCCTCGCCTTTTATGCACCGGCGCTCGTGTGCCTTATGGGCGCGGATTTCGGCGCGACGCTCGATGGCGTCCCCGCCCCGCGCGGGACTGCCATTGCAGTGGCCGCAGGCCAGACCCTCACTCTCAGCCGCGCGACAGGCGGCGGCATGCGCGGTTATTTGCTGTTTGCAGGCGGGCTCGATATCGCGCCTTACCTCGGCAGCCGCGCCACGTTCGAGCTCGGCCAGTTCGGCGGCCACGCGGCGCGCCGCCTTGTTGCAGGCGATGTGCTCCACCTCGGCGATGAACCTGCCAAAGCCGCGCTCCCCGCCACCGCGCTCCCCGCCCTCCCCGGCGCATGGACATTGCGCGTCCTCTACGGCCCTCACGGCGCGCCCGATTTCTTCACCGCCGAAGATATCGACATGATCGTCGCCGCCGAATGGCAAGTGCACTACAATTCCAACCGCACCGGCGTGCGCCTCATCGGCCCCAAGCCCAATTGGGCGCGGAAAGACGGCGGTGAGGCCGGGCTCCATCCGTCCAACATCCACGACAACCCCTATGCCATCGGCGCCGTCGATTTCACTGGCGACATGCCAATCATCCTTGGCCCCGATGGTCCTTCGCTAGGCGGCTTCGTCTGCCCCTTCGTAGTGATCGCGGCGGACCGCTGGAAGCTCGGTCAACTCGTGTCCGGTGACCGGCTGCGCTTCGCTCCCGTCACCATTGCCGATGCCGCCGCCGCAGATGCCGACCAGCGGCGCCTGCTCACCGCCGGCACGCTGCCCGGCCCGGTGCCAGACCGGCCGGTGGCAAAACTCTCCCCGATCCTCGCCGAGATCGCCGAGACAGCGAGCCGACCTCGCACGATCTACCGCCAGCAGGGTGACCGTAATATCCTCGTCGAGTACGGCCAGATCGTCCTCGATATCGAGCTGCGCATCCGCGTCCACGCACTGGTGGTCGAACTGGAGCAGCTAGCGCTGCCCGGCGTGATTGATATCGTCCCCGGCATCCGCTCGCTCCAACTGCATTTCGATGGCGTTCACCTCGATCAGGCCAGCGCCCTCGCCGCGCTGATTGCGGCGGAAGAACAACTCGGCGAACTTGCCGATTTCACCATCCCCTCGCGCATCGTCCATCTGCCGCTTTCGTGGCGCGATCCGGCCACTCTGGAGACCATCGAGAAGTACATGGGCGCGGTGCGAGATGATGCGCCGTGGTGCCCGGACAACATCGAATTCATCCGCCGCATCAATGGCCTGCCCGATGTGGCGGCGGTCGAGAACCTCATCTTCGAGGCCAACTACCTCGTTATGGGCCTCGGCGATGTCTACCTCGGCGCGCCGGTCGCCACCCCGGTCGATCCGCGCCACCGCCTCGTAACGACCAAATACAACCCCGCCCGCACCTGGACCCCGCCCAATGTCGTGGGCATCGGCGGCGCGTACATGTGCATCTATGGTATGGAAGGCCCGGGCGGCTACCAGCTGTTCGGCCGCACCATTCAGGTCTGGAACACGCACCGCCAGACAGACGCCTTCATTGAAGGCAAACCGTGGCTGCTGCGCTTCTTCGACCAGATCCGCTTCTATCCCGTGAGCGCTGATGAACTCACCGAATGGCGCCGCGATTTCCCGACTGGCCGCCGCGTGCTGCACATCGAGGAGAGCGAGTTCCGCCTCGCCGATTACCGCACATTTCTAGCGGACAATGCAGCGGGCATCAGCGCATTTGAAGCCCGCCGTACGGCCGCTTTCGATGCCGAACGCGCCGAATGGCAGCGCATCGGCGAGTTCGACCGTGTCACCGACCTGACCGAGACCGACGTGCCCGCAGCAGGCCTAACCCAGGTCCCCGACGGCACCGATCTGGTCGAGGCCCCGTTCGGCGGCAGCGTGTGGAAGCTGCTCGTCGCTGCTGGCGATGCGGTGCAAGCAGGCGATACTATCGCAGTGATCGAGGCGATGAAGATGGAATGCCCGGTGGAAAGCCCCGGAACCGGGACGATCGAGGCGCTCTACATAAAGGAAAAGCAGTCGCTCCAGCCCGGCTCCCCGATGCTGGCCCTGAGGCGGACGGCATGACAAGCCGCGAACTCCAGCGCCTCGAACGCCAGAGTGCCGCCAAGATCGCTTCTGCCGTCAGCGCGGGGAGCACCAGCGCAGTCGCCGTTGCGGGGGAAGCCCTCGCCCGGATCGCCGCCTATGATGGCATTCAGCCCCAGATCTGGATCAGCCGCGCCTCGCGCGCCGATGTGCTCGCCGCAGCGCATGCCGTCGATGCACGCATTGCCGCAGGCGAAGTGCTTCCGCTGGCAGGCGTGCCCTATGCCGCCAAGGACAATATCGACGTCGCGGGCCTGCAGACCACAGCCGCCTGCCCCGCCTTTGCCTATCGCCCCGATGCCTCGGCAGGGGTCACCGAACGACTCGCGGCGGCGGGTGCGATCTGCCTGGGCAAGACCAACCTTGATCAGTTCGCCACCGGCCTTGTCGGGGTACGCAGCCCATATGGCGTGCCGCGCAATGCCTATAATCTGGCCTATGTCAGCGGCGGGTCCAGTTCAGGCTCATCGATTGTTGTCGCCGCCGGGCTCGTGCCCTTCGCGCTCGGTACCGACACCGCCGGCTCGGGCCGCGTTCCCGCCGCGTTCAACCACCTCATCGGCTTCAAGCCCACCAAGGGCCGCTGGTCCACGCGCGGTATCGTCCCCGCTTGCCGATCAATCGATTGCGTAACCGTGTTCACCAGCGATACGGCCGATGCCGCCCTGGTGGATCACGTGATCGCCGGGTTCGATCCTGC
>CANEVG010000114.1 GCA_947442095.1 Sphingomonadaceae bacterium | reverse complement strand
TCTCCCGCGTGATGCAGCGCAGCTGGAGCGGCTCGATACCCGCCAGCGCGAATCGCTCCGCCGGCTCGGCGTGCGGACTGGCACGCTCGATCTGTTCGTACCCGCAGCTCTGCGCCCCGCACCGCTCGGCCTGTGGAGCTTGCTTGCCAACCTTCGGGAATACGGCCCCGCTGCGCCGCCGCCGGGCATGCCGCCGGTCATCCCTGCCCGCGCGGCCACTGCCGGGTATCGCCGCGCTGCAGTCCAGTCGATTCGCGTGGATCTGGCTGAAAAGCTTCTGCAGGCAGCGCACCGTCGGCGTATTGCCGCTTCCGGACGGCGCTATGATCTTGATCCGGCGCTGGCCCGGTCGATGGGCCTGGCAACAGCGGGCTTTGCCGCCTTGCTGCGCGCCGCCGGATTCAGGGCGCATATGGCCCGCGGCTTGCAAGATGGGGCGTTCGGTCCGCCCGCGCCGCCGCTGTGGGACTGGCGGCCACCGCGCAGCGCACCTGAAAGCCCCCCCACACCGTTGCGCATACCGCCTGCCGGCGCTTTTGCCGCTCTGGCCGAACTGATCCGCTGATGGGATCGGCCGAATCCCTGCGCATCGACAAGCTGCTTTGGTTCCTGCGCTTCGCCGGATCGCGCAGCCTCGCGCAGAATTGGCTGGGAGAGGGCCATATCCGGCTTAACGGTCGGCGGATCGAGCGGGCCAGCACGGCCGTGCGCTGCGGGGATGTGCTGGTGCTGCCGCTGCGCTCAGGCATAAGGGTCATTGCGCTTGCCAGGCTCCCCTCACGGCGCGGCCCTCCCGAAGAAGCCAGAAGCTGTTATGAGGTGCTTGACGCAGCGGGGGGCGCCCCTCTAGCAGGTCAGGGATCTGAACCTGACCAAACGAGGTTGCCACTGCCATGACCTATGTCGTTACCGACGCCTGCATTCGCTGCAAGTTCATGGACTGCGTCGAGGTCTGTCCGGTAGATTGTTTCTACGAGGGCGAGAACATGCTGGTGATCAATCCCAGCGAATGCATCGACTGCGGTGTGTGCGAACCGGAATGCCCGGCCGAGGCTATCCTGCCCGATACCGAAAGCGGGCTCGAACAGTGGCTTGAGCTGAACACCAAGTTTTCGGCGGAATGGCCGAACATCACCACCAAGAAGGACGCGCCGGCAGACGCGGACGACTTCAAGGGTGAAGCAGGCAAGTTCGAGAAGTACTTTTCGGCAGAGCCGGGTGAGGGCGACTGAATTCGTCTCTGTGGCTGATCCGATACGCGTGTTGCGGGCGATTCAGGCGATTCAGGGCTTTTTAGCATGAGCTTACCGCCCCTTGGGTCTGGCAATTTTGTGACAGGGCTGCTATATAAGCAGCCAAGCGAGGGACGGAGAGGCTCCGCACCTCGCCCGACAACACGTTAAAGCAGGACAGACGGCAAACGGATCGCATTGTTTGTAGACCGCGTTTTATAGACGGTCGTTTGCCGGAGCTCTCCCCCAAAGGGCCCGGAATGCTGTCCGGGGGCGTTCCGCCCCGCTTTGCTCGTATAGGTCCTGCACCGAAAGGATATGCAATGGCGACCAAGGCACTTGCCTTCGATGTTGGGGATTACGTGGTCTATCCGAAGCACGGTGTTGGCCGTGTGGTGGAACTGCAGAACGAGGAAATCGCTGGAATGAAGTTGCAGCTTTATGTGCTGCGCTTCGAAAAAGAACGCATGACCCTGCGCGTTCCGGTCAACAAAGTCGAAGCCATCGGCATGCGCAAGCTTTCGTCCGACAAGACGCTACGCGAGGCGCTCGACACTCTCAAGGGTAAGCCCAAGGTCAAGCGCACCATGTGGTCGCGCCGTGCCCAGGAATACGAAGCCAAGATCAATTCCGGCGATCTCGTCTCGATCGCGGAAGTTACCCGTGACCTGTTCCGCGCCGACGACCAGCCCGAACAGAGCTATTCCGAACGCCAGATCTTCGAGGCCGCGTCCTCGCGCCTCGCCCGCGAGCTGGCGGCCATGGAAAAGACCGACGAGCCAGCCGCGCTCAAGAAGATCCTTGCGATCCTCAATGAGCACGCGCCCAAGTACTACGAAACGGCCTGATCCGACAGGCTTGCAGCAGCAGGAGGCCGCCGGTTCGCTCTGGCGGCCCTTTCTGTTGGCATCAGTATCCCGAAAGCCGCGGTGCAAGTCATGGCCAGAGAGGCCCTTTTGCGTTAAGGGCGTGGTGCCAACGCGAAAGGCCGCTATCTTGCCTCGCTTCCTGCCACTTCTGGGCCCGCTGATGGCTCTCACTGTGTCGGGCTGCCTCGCGCAAGCGGCCTTGAGCACGGCCACCAGCATCGCCGCCGCCCCTCTCCGCGTGGGCTCGCGGGCAGTCGATCTGGCAACCACCAGCCAGTCCGAGGCCGACGAGAACCGTGGCCGCCGCATGCGCAAGAATGACGAGAGGGTGCGCAAACTGCAGAAGCGGTACAACCGCCAGATGGACGCCTGTAACCGGGGCGAAACGGCGGCCTGCTCCGAAGCCAGCCAGATCAGCGGCGAAATCGCAGCCTTACGCTCCGAGCGTTAAGTTGCGGCGCGCCCTAAGCGGTCGTTGATCGCGGCCCCGATTCCCTCGTGGGGAACAGGAGCTACGGCAATGCGCGGCTCAATCCCATCCGCAGCCAAGTGAAGGCAAGCATAGAGCCGCGCTGCCGCCTCCGCGAGATCACCCGCTTCCGACAGCGAAACCACCCCCGCCACGGCTCCGAAACCGATTAGGAACTCTCCAGGCTCTGCTGCCAGCGCACCCAGCCGCACCGGCTTTCCCGGCGCATAGTGGCTGGCCAACTGCCCCGGTGCCTCGATCTGCGCTGATTTGCCGGTATCGCTTTGGCCAGGCGGGCCAAGGACGGCTCGCAGCGCGTCCTCGGTAATCGGCCCCGGACGCAGAATCGCCCACCCACCGTCAGGCCGCAGCACAACGATGGTTGATTCGAGGCCCTGCTCGGTGCTCCCCCCATCGAGAATCAGATCAACCCGTCTGCCAAGCGAGCCTGAAACATGCGCGGCGCTTGTGGGGCTGACGCCGCCGCTGCGATTGGCCGAAGGCGCCGCCAGCGGCAACCCGGTGGCGCGCAGCAGCGCCTGCATCACCGGGTGCGCCGGCACGCGCAGCGCCACACTCGGCAACCCAGCACTGACGGCTGAAGCCAAGGACGCAGCCTCCCGGCGCGGCAGGACCATGGTCAACGCGCCGGGCCAGAACGCGGCCGCCAATGCACGCGCCCGCACATTGAACACCGCCAGCGTCTCGGCCGCCGCCAGATCAGGCACATGCACGATCAGCGGGTTGAAATCAGGCCGCCCCTTGGCGCGGTAGATCGCCGCGACCGCCTCGGTGCTGTCCGCGCGCGCGGCAAGCCCGTAAACGGTCTCGGTAGGCACCGCGACCGTTCCGCCCCCAGCCAGCACACGCGCCGCTTCAGCCACACCGGCACGATCGGCTGAAAGCACATTCGGGGGCTTGGTCGTGGTCATGCCTTGCCGCTATAGGCCTTGGCAGAGGCTGCCAAGGAAAACAGCGCATGAGCTTTACTGCCCCCACCGAAGATCAGGTCCTCGCCATGCGCGTCTGCGCCGGAATCGAGGAACTTGCCGCGCACGAACGCTACGGCGCAGCCACACCGGACGTGGTCGAGGCCATTGCCGAGGGCATCGGTGCCTTTGCTGCAGGCGAATGGGCGCCGCTCAACCGAATCGGGGACACTGAAGGCGCGCACTGCGCCGATGGAAGGGTCTCCTCTCCTGCCGGCTACGCCGAGGCTTACCGCGCGTTTGTCGAGCAAGGGTGGGGCTCCATCGCCGGACCTGCCGAATTTGGCGGCCAGGGCCTGCCCTTCACGCTCGCCACCTGCGTGCTCGAAACTTTGGGCGCGGCCAACATGGGCTTCACGCTCCTGCCCATGCTCACCGTGGGCGCGATCGAAGCGCTGGACCATCACGGCAGCGCGGAGCAGAAAGCGCTCTTCCTGCCCAACCTGATCTCCGGCGCGTGGTCTGGCACGATGAACCTCACCGAACCGCAAGCCGGCTCGGATGTCGGCGCGCTGCGCACCACCGCCACGCCGATCGAGGAAGGCCACCACGCCGGCAAATACCGCATCGCCGGAACCAAGATCTACATTACGTGGGGCGAGCATGAGCTGGCCGAAAACGTGATCCACCTCGTCCTTGCTCGCACACCGGGTGCGCCCAGCGGCTCGCGCGGCATCTCGTTGTTCATCGTGCCCAAGGTCCACGTGAACGCCGATGGCACACTGGGTGAGCGCAACGATATCCGCTGCGTCTCGATCGAGCACAAGCTCGGCATCAATGTCTCGCCCACATGCGTCATGTCGTATGGCGATAATGGGGAATGCATCGGCGAGCTTGTCGGCCACGAGAACGAGGGCCTCAAGGCCATGTTCACGATGATGAACTCGGCGCGCATCAATGTCGGCAGCCAGGGCGTCCAGATCGCAGAACGCGCGCTGCAACAGGCCCGCGCGTATGCGCGCGACCGGGTGCAGTCGCCGCGCGCCGGATCAAACGACAAGAGCCCGGTTGCGATCATCGAGCACCCTGATGTGCGGCGCATGATCCTGCGGATGCGCGCGCTCACCGAAGGCGTCCGCGCATTGCTCTATTACACCGCCGGGCAGGTCGATCGCGGCCTGCTGGGTGACCGGGCCGCGCAGCAGCGCGCCGAATTGCTTGTGCCGCTGCTCAAGGCCTGGGGCACCGACGTCGGCTGCGAAGTGACCAGCATCGGCGTGCAAGTTCACGGCGGCATGGGCTTTGTCGAGGACACCGGCGCCGCGCAGCATTACCGCGATGCACGCATTGCCCCGATCTACGAAGGCACCAACGGCATTCAGGCCGCAGACCTCGTCACGCGCAAGCTTGGGATGGAAGGCGGCGGTGTGCTGCAGGCCCTGATGGCCGATATCGCCGCTGAAATGCAGGACGTGCCCGAAGTCGCCGCGCTTGCCAAGGATGCGGCCGCCATCGGCACCTGGATGGCGAGCAGCGATGCGACGCTCGACGACAAGCTGGCGGGCAGCGTCCCGTTCCTGACGATGTGTGCCGTCGCGGTCGCTGGCTGGCAGCTCGCCCGGCAGGCCCGCGCAACCGCCTCAATCGAAAAGACCGCCGTCACCAAGGTCTTCAACCGCACCATCGCGCCCGAAGCGCGCGGGCTTGGCGCCGCGGCCATGGCGGGCGCAGCGCTCTACTTTGACCTCGACAGCGCGGCACTGACGCGATGAGCGAGACCGACGCGGTGCTGGTGCGCATTGCCGATGCGCTGGAACGGCTCGCACCGCCCGCGCCGCCCAGAGCCGATTGGCACGCGCATCCGGCCTACGTCTGGACCGGATCGAGCGCGCGCCCGGTCGATCCGCTGGAAGCCCCGCCGCTCGCCCTGATCTGCGGGGTCGACGCCCAGAAGGCCGCGGTCGCGGAGAATGTTGTGCGGCTGGCACGCGGCGCAGCCGCCCACGACATGCTGCTGTGGGGCGCGCGGGGCATGGGAAAATCGGCGTTGGTGCGCGCTGCGGTCCGCGCGGCGCAGGATGCGTACCCGGGCCGGATCGCGCTAGTGCAGGCCGCGCCTGACGAGGGGCTCACCGGCCTGCTCACGGTTCTTCGGCAATCAGACCGCCAGTTCCTGATCCTGCTAGATGATCTTGGCTTCGATGCCGATGATGCGAGTTCGTCGCGCCGCCTGCGTTCCTGGCTTGAAGGCGGCGTTGAAGCGCGGCCCGCCAACGTAAGGCTTGCCGTCACCTCGAACCGCCGGGCGATTGTCGAGCGGCACATGGCCGAGCAGAACGATCCCATCAACCCGCGCGACGTGGTCGATGACCGGCTCGCGCTCGCGGACCGCTTCGGCCTTTCGCTGGGCTTCCATGCCTGCTCGCAGGATGATTACCTCGCGATCATCACAGGCTATGCAGGCCACCACGGTCTGGAATTCCAGACCGACGACGCGCTGGCCTGGTCCAAGCAGCGCGGCAGCCGGTCGGGCCGCGTTGCTTGGCAATTCGTCAACGAACTGGCGGGGCGCGCTGGCCGCAAGCTTTAACGTTGCGGCTTGAGCAGATCGGAATCGGTGCTCGGCCGTACGATGAACTTCGCGTCCGCCTTTGGTGCTGGCGGCATGGGCGTGCCGGCGATGGCGGTGATTTCTGCGGCGGGCTTTGCGCCGCGGGCCACGACCCGCCAGACCACACCGCCCGTGTCGTCGCTTACAAGCAGCGCGCCGTCGTTGGCGAAGGTGACCCATGCGGGGCGGCCCTGTGTCGTCTTTTCGTCTTTCAGGAACCCGGTCAGCACCGGTATGGGCGGCGCGGGCAGGACATTGCCGTTGTTGTCGAACCGGACGAACACCACGTCGTAGCCGGAGAGCGGCTTGCGGTTCCACGAACCATGCCGCGCCACGAACGCCCCGCTGGCGAAACGCTCACCCATCAGATTGCCGCCCCGTGCAAAGGCCAACCCGAGCGGCGCGACATGCGCGCCAAGCCCGTATTCCGGCTTGCGGACATACTCGAACATATCACCCGGCATCGGAGCTTTGACCCGCCAGTCGATGTTCCTCTTCCAGTATATCCAGGGCCAACCGTACTGCGCGCCGAGAGGCACAGTGGTCAGATAATCGGGCACTAGATCCGATCCGAGCATGTCGCGCTCGTTGACGGTAGTCCACAGTTCGCCGCTGCGAGGATTCCAGTCGAGCCCAGTCGGGTTGCGCAGACCTTCGGCAAATAGCCTCGAAGAGCGCTTTGAGAAGTCGTACTCATGGATCGCTGCCCGGCCAGTCTCGGCTTCAAGTCCGTTCTCCGCGATGTTCGAAGCCGAACCAACCGTCACGTAGAGGTGCATGCCATCCGGGCTGAGCACAAGATTGCGCGCCCAATGGTTGCCGCCTCCGGGCAGGTCCATCAGTTTTGCTGGCTTGCCATCCAGCGTGGTCTGCCCCGGCGTGAACGGCCACGAAACGACCGCGTCATGATTGCCGACGTAAAGTCGCCCTTCGCGCAGCACCATGCCGAAGGGCGAACTGAGCCCAGGGTTAGCCATTTCGAAGCGCTGGTCAGCTGTGCCGTCGCCATTGTTATCGCGCAGCACCACGATCTTGTTCGGCGAGGGATCGCCAGCCCCGGCAGCCGAGAAAAGATAGCCCATGACCAGCCCCGTGATACCGCCCGGGCCGCGCTGCGGCGGACTGTTGGTTTCTGCGGCCAGCACATCGCCATTGGGCAACACATAGAGCGTGCGCGGATGATCGAGCTTGTCGGCAAAACGGGTTACCGTCAGCCCCTCGCTCGCCACGGGGGTAGCGCCGCCGGCCCAGCCGATCGGCTTGGCAATGCCCACCGTGGGGAACCACTGCGGCGCAGCCTCGGCCAATTGCGGCTTGGGGCCAGTGGTCTTGTCGAGCGCAAACTGCGCGGTATCGCCGCGCAGTAGCCAGAAGGCGAACAGGCCAAGGAGAACGAGAAAGACGATGAGCCCGGTCAGGGTCTTGCGCATGATGGTCATATGCTCAAGTCTAGGAGCCGCGCCGGCTTCTCGCAATGGCCCAAACTGGCAGGGCCAATTCTGCCGAACCCGTTCCAGTTGCGCGGCGCAACTTGAACATTGAACGCTGGTAAGGAAGCATCATGTACGACTTTGCACCTACGCCAGGACAGCCGAAACAGGCGCTTTATAAAGATCTTGTCGAAGCCGCCCAAACCATCACGAGGGGCGAAGGTGATGCGGTTGCCAACATGGCCAATTGCGCCGCGCTCATGGCGGGGTTCTTGCCCGATCTGAACTGGGCCGGCTTCTACCGGATGATCGGCGGCGAACTCGTGCTCGGGCCATTTTCAGGGCGGCCTGCATGCATCCGCATCGCGCTCGGTCAGGGCGTGTGCGGTGCCGCTGCGGCCACGGGTGAAACGCAGCTGGTTCCCGATGTCCATGCGTTTCCAGGCCATATTGCCTGCGATGCCGCGAGCCGGTCCGAGCTCGTCGTTCCAGTCCGCAGAAACGGCGCCGTCATCGCGGTGATCGATCTTGATAGCCCGCTCCTGGCGCGCTTCGATGCCGAGGATGCTGCAGGCATCGAGGCGCTGGCGAAGGCTATTGCCAACCGCATCTGATCCCTGCCCCGTTTCGGCACATCTCGTCCGCGGCCCTTGGTGGTGTCCGGACTGTGATGCTAAACAATGTGTTAATGGCGGGGTTCCGCTGCGCATCCTGCGCAGACTTGTCGGAATTCAGCACCCAGATGCTGACAGGGGATCGAGATGGCAAGAATATTTCGTGCCGTGCTGGCGGCTTCCATGGCCACCGGCCTTGCCGTGCCGGCGCCGGTGTATGCGCAGAATCAGCAGCCGCCGCAGGCGAACTCTCCATCGGGCTACCCGGGCGCATACCAGGCCCCGCATCAGGGCAGCTATCCCGCCACACCTTTGCCCTATAGCCAACCCTCATGGCAGGGTGCGTATGCGCAGCCGATGCCCGCCCCGATATACAACGGCGCACCGCCGCCCAATCCGGCCGAAGCCGATCCACGCTATCGCGAGATGCTCGACAAGTGCCAAGGCGTCAGTCACCGCAGCGGCGGCACGACCGGCGCGGTGATCGGCGGCCTGGTCGGCGGCGTCGTCGGCAATCGGGTAGCCTCGAGCAACCGCGCGCTGGGCACCGTTGCCGGGGCCGCGGTCGGGGCCGTTGCCGGCGGGGCCATCGGTAAGTCTGTCGATCGCAGCCGCGAACGCGAGTGCGAGGAGTTCTTCAGCAGCTACGCGCCGCCTGCGGCCTATGGTCCGCCGCCGGGCGTCTATCCGGGATACGGCTACCCAGCCTATGGTTACATGATGGTGCCGGTGATGATGATGCCAGCGCCGCAGCAGCAGCCCTGCACCGAAACGCGCACCGAAACCGTGACCTATGTGCGCGAGCGCGCCCACCATGACTATGTGCCGCGCCGCCCCGTCTACCGGGTCAAGCGCGTGAAGGAGAAGCGGGTCTACACCGGCAACTAGGTCTGCTCGCCCTGAATGGAGAAAACCCAGCCGGTCGCCCGGCTGGGTTTTATTTTGGCCTGTGATCGCTGATCAGAGCTTGCGCCCGATCAGCTCCTTCATGATTTCGCTGGTTCCGCCGAAGATACGCGTCACGCGCGCACCGCGCCAGGCCTTGGCGATCGCGTACTCGTTCATGTAGCCCGCGCCGCCATGGAGCTGGAGGCACTTGTCCATGATTTCCCACTGCAGTTCGGTGTGCCACAGCTTGGCGGCAGCGCCTTCCTCGGGCGTCAGCTCGCGTTTCAGATGGCGGGACAGCGCCCAATCCAGATGCGCCCAGCCGACCTGCAGCTTTGCCTTGAGATCGGCCAGCACGAAACGCGTATTCTGGAAATCGAGAATCGGCTTGCCGAAGGCCTTGCGATCGCGGGTGAATTCCACGGTATCGTCAAATGCGCGCTGCGCCCCGGCTTGCGCCGAAACCGCTATCGACAGGCGCTCCTGCGGGAGCTCGCTCATCAGATAGATGAAGCCCTTGCCCTCTTCACCGAGGCAGTTGGTGATCGGCACACGCACATCGTTGAAGAACAGTTCGGAGGTATCCGCCTCGTCCATGCCGATCTTGTCGAGATTGCGCCCGCGCTGGAAGCCTTCGCGG
>CANEVG010000113.1 GCA_947442095.1 Sphingomonadaceae bacterium | reverse complement strand
TCACGTGGTATCACACTGTCCCAAAAGAAACCGTCGATCCTCTTGTAAAACAAGTCGGCAGTAAGCGAACCGACCTTCGAGAAGTACCATTCAGCCGTCAGGTCGAATGTCCAGGCCGTGGCCGGTTTGATAAATGGATTGCCCGCATTGGCGGTGAAACGGAACCCAGCGGTCGTATCCGTATTCACCTGAACAAAGTTGCGAACGTAACCCATTTCCGGACGCGCCAACACCTTTGACGCCGCGAAGCGGAATATCAGGTCATCTTTCACGGCCCACTTAACGTTGAACGACGGCAGGAAGTACCTGTAGCCCGAGTTGGCCACCGAAGCGAATGACGCACCGTTCGAGAAGGCCTGGGCGTTATTGAAGGCAGCCTCACCATTGCGGCAAATGCCCGGCGGCACGACCGGCACTGTTCCCGGCGGCGATCCCGGCGGCACCTGCGGCGCACAGGCCGCGTTGAACGGCAGGCCATTGCCGATGGCATTCGCCGGCGGCACGCTGATGGCCCCGCTGGCGTTGATATCGGTCGAGATATAGCGAACGCCAATGTTACCCGCCAGTCGCTGCCCATTGCTGAACTCGTTGCCAAAACTGACCTGCGCATAGGCAGCGATCGTCGCTTCCGAGACAGTCTGGACTTCTCCAGGCCGGAATGGTGTTCCCGCGACAACACCGGGACGCTCAGCCAACGGCACCCAGTTACCTGATTGGCCGCCATTGGCCGTGCCCCAATAGTTGTTGATCGACTTGAAGAGTTCGGTCGAGCCCTTGTAGTTTCCGATCAAGTCGCCGCTGTAATAATGGCCGACAGGTGGAGCGTTGATCGCACCCTTGAAGTAATTGGTGAACTCATGCTTAGCGACCGAGTTCGCACCAGGCCCCTGCTCCATCCAGACCGGACTTCCGGCCCAGACTTCGCTCAGCGCACCCCAGTTGTAGACCGAGAACCGTGTTGTCTGGTCACGATCAGAATACCGCGCACCGAATTTGAGATCCTTGAGGAAGCCGTCTCCGTCGAAACTGTAGGTTGTATCCCCGCGGAACGACCATTGCTCACCATCGCTCTGCTCCTGGTGATCCATAGCCGAACGCCAGAAGGTGTTCATCACGTCGCCAAAGAACTCGCCGTCCGATTGTCCGGCAATGCGCGGATTGGGTGTCGACCAACTGGCATTGAGGTTGTTGGGCTTGTGCAGCGTTGCCTTCGGCACCCTACCGGCCAGATCGAGTTCGGTATCGGCAAACGTCGAACCCATCACACTGAAGTCCAACACGTCATGCGTTGCCTTTACGTAAGCGACGTCGCCGCTGAACGCCCAACGGTCGTTGGCCTTGAACTTCACATGCAGGCCGAAATCGTTGACAACGTTCCGGTCCTGAACCTGACGGCGCTGGAGCACTTGCTGGGTACCGCCGGTTGGCACGCGAGGCTGGAAGCCACTATCCGCCGAACGCCAGCCCGTCCCCGGCAATGTGATATAGCCGCTTTCGAACGTGTTGTTCGCGCCATATTTGTAATTGGTGAACTGACCCGGCGCGCAGTCGGCCGTCGCGCTTTGGCCGCATCCGACCGGGAAGGTGTTGAAGTCCGAAAGGTCCCCTCCGGTTTCGAACGTCCGCTCGCCCCAATTTGCGTCGGATTGCGAACGCAGATACTGGAAGGTCGCTTCGGAGCGACCATCGTTGCTCTGCCACTGCGCCGCCGCGGCAATACCGAAACGCTTTCGGTCAAATTCCTGAGTACGGAAACCAGCCCCGATCGGGGCATAGGCCAGCGGCAAAAGGCCGCCTGTGTCATCGGGCAGATTCGACCGGAGCTGCCCGGCACCGTTATTGGGATTGTTGACAGTGGTGCCGTCGCGCGTCTGATAGTTCGAAATCTGAAAGCCGTCCGCACGGCTCTTGAGCTGCGAATACGAGATGTTGCCCAGAAGCCCCCAGGTACCGCTGTCGGTTTCCCACGTATTGCTGACCAGAAGCGATCCAACCGGTGTCGCTTTCTTGGCGAAGTTACCATAGTTGACCTCGGCCGTGAACGCGGTGTGAAAACCCTTTTCGTCAAGCGGCCTGCGCGTATTGAGGTTAACCGTGCCAGCGAGGCCACCCTCGATCATCTCTGCCGTGTTGTTTTTGTAGACCGCGACGCTGCCAAGCAATTCGGCTGGAACGTCCGCGAACGACAGGCTGCGCCCATTATTGGCCGAGAATGTGTCGCGGCCGTTGAATTCCGAACGCACGAAATTGAGACCGCGGATCTGAACGCCTGCGCCCTCTACCGAGAAGTGATCGGGATCGTTTGCGGCAGCAAACCGGCTGATCGTAACACCCGGAACGCGCTGCAAGGCCTCGGTCACGGAGCGATCGGGAAGCGCGCCAATATCTTGGGCGCTAATAGCATCGACAATTGTGTCGGCGTTCTTCTTGATGCTCTGCGAAGTCGCAAGGCTTCTGCGCAAACCCGTGACAATGATCTCGCTCTTGGGACCTGCTTCGCTGACGCTGCCCTCACCGGCGCCGGAAGCCGACTGCGCACGGACCGGGGCCGAAACCGCCATCATGCAAACGGCCAGGCTGGACACACCACCCAGCAGCATCTGGCCAGGAAGCCGGCGCTTCGAGACAACCGTCGCGCTCTTCAGCTCAATCATCGTAATCTCCCCCCTTGGACCAAGGCGTCCATTTGCGCCGCAGCCCTTAGTCGGCCGCTTATGTTAGCGATACCATAAGTCTCGATTTTCGATGTTGCAACACTAAAAATCACCGTCGCAGTAATTTTATGATAGCGTTACCAGAGAGGCGCGGATACATTTGGATATGCCTTGGTGGAGGGTATTCGCTACCGTCGGTCCAGCGACGAAATTTTGACCGGATTGCACCGCTTGGCTTTGGTTCTCAGGAGCATTTAAACCGAAATGAGTCTCGCCAACGACCAGCACCGTATTCGCAACATCGTGATCGTCGGCGGTGGGACTGCCGGCTGGATGGCCGCAGCGGCGTTGTCCAAATTCCAATCGAATGGGATGACGCGCATCACTCTGGTCGAGTCGGACGAAATCGGCATCGTCGGTGTCGGCGAAGCGACAATTCCGCCGATTTTGAACTTCAACAGCATGCTCGAGATCGACGAGAACGCGTTTCTGCGCGCCACAAAGGGTACGTTCAAGCTCGGGATCGAGTTCGCCAACTGGGGCCGGATCGGCGAGCGCTATTTCCACCCGTTTGGCAATTATGGCCGAGATGTTCACGGCGTCCATTTCCACCAGCTGTTTCTGAGCCAACGCCAGTTCGGGGACCAGTCCGATATTGCGCAATACTCGATGAGCGCCATGGCAGCAGCGCGCGGTACGTTCGGACGTCCTTCGGAAGCCGCGAAATCGGCCGTTTCAGAGCTCTTCTATGCGTTTCATTTTGACGCCTCCCTCTACGCGCGCTTCCTTCGCAAATTCGCTACCGATAACGGCGTGCAGCGCGTCGAAGGCAAGATCACCCACGTGAACCAGCGTTCTTCGGATGGCTTTGTCGAAAGCGTTGCGACCGAGGATGGCCAGACCCTTGCCGGAGACCTGTTCATCGATTGCTCGGGGTTTCGCGGGCTCCTGATCGAAGAGACGCTGAAGACCGGTTACGAAGACTGGACGCACTGGCTCAAATGTGACCGCGCCATTGCTGTACCCACGGCCAATCCTGCGCAGCTACGACCGTACACGCGGTCAACTGCGCATGGTGCCGGCTGGCAGTGGAACATTCCGCTACAACACCGCACCGGGAATGGCATTGTCTATTCCAGCGAATTTCTCGATGATGCCGCTGCTGAAGCCCAGCTTCTTGCCAACCTCGAAACCGAGCCTTTGGCGACGCCAAGGCAGATCCGCTTCGTAACCGGACGCCGCAGAAACACATGGAGCCACAACGTAGTGTCACTGGGACTTGCCAGTGGCTTTCTGGAGCCGCTCGAATCGACGAGCATCCATCTCATCCAGGCCGGCATTTCGCGTTTGCTTGCGGTGTTTCCCGACCGCCGGTTCGATCCGGCTGAACGGGAATGGTTCAATCGCAGCATGCAGGACATTTTCGAAGATGTCCGCGATTTCATCATCCTGCACTACCATGCCACGCAGCGCGATGACTCCCCATTCTGGAACTATTGCCGGACGATGGAAATCCCGGCGTCGCTTGCGGAAAAGCTCGCCTTGTTTCGAGGCAAGGGACGCAGTTTCAGGGACAACGCCGAACTGTTCGGCCTGCCCAGCTGGGTTGCCGTGATGCTCGGGCAGAACCAATGGCCGCAGGGTTACGACCCGATCGTCGACTCATTCGACAACACGCGCATTGCCGAAATGATGCAGCAACTGCGCACCGGCTACGCGCAAGTGGCAGGTGCCCTGCCCGAACATCGTGCCTTCCTGAAGATGTGCGGGGCGTGGGACGAGGAACCTGCGCCATGATTGCCGCGCCGGTCCGCAAGATTGTGATTGTCGGCGGCGGCACCGCCGGCTGGATGACCGCTGCAGCCTTGTCGCGCGTCATCGGCCCGTTGCCCGGCCTTTCGATCGAACTTGTCGAGTCCGACGATATCGGCACCGTCGGAGTCGGCGAGGCGACCATCCCGCAGATTTGCCTGTTCAACACCATGCTCGGCATCGACGAGAACGAGTTCGTGCGCGCCACCAACGCGACCTACAAGCTTGGCATCGAGTTCGTTGACTGGACCCGTCTCGGGCATCGCTATGTCCATCCTTTCGGCTTCTACGGTGTCAATATGCTTGGCATCGAGTTTCATCACTTCTGGCTCAAGGGCCGCGAATTGGGCGATACGACACCGCTCGACGACTATTCGATATCCGTCGTCGCCGGGCGCAATGCGAAGTTTCTGCGGCCGCAGACCGGCCAAGCCAATTCGCCGCTGTCGCAACTGGCTTATGCCTTTCAATTCGACGCCGGGCTCTATGCGCGGTTCCTGCGCAGGCGCGCCGAAGCCGCTGGCGTCCAGCGCACCGAAGGCGAGGTCCGCCATGTCGAACAAAATCCGGAAACGGGTTTTGTCACGGCGATCAGCCTGGCGTCTGGCGTAACGATCACGGGCGACCTGTTTATCGATTGTACGGGATTCCGAGGCCTGCTGATCGCGCAGACGCTTGGCACGGGTTTCGAGGACTGGAGCAAATGGCTGCCCTGCGACCGCGCCGTCGCCATTCCCTGCGAAAGCGCAGGCCCGCCCCAACCGTTGACGCGATCGACCGCGCACGGCGCCGGATGGCAATGGCGCATTCCCTTGCAGCACCGAACCGGCAATGGTTATGTCTATTCCAGTGCGCATATTTCCGATGATGAGGCGGTTGCGACATTGCGCGCCAATCTTGACGGGCCCGCACTGGCCGAGCCCAACATGCTGCGATTTGCTGCAGGCCACCGCAAGGCAGCATGGGTCAAAAACGTTGTCGCAATCGGATTGTCGGGGGGCTTCCTCGAACCGCTGGAATCCACCAGCATCCACCTGATCCAGTCCGCGATCGCCCGCCTGCTGACCTTTTTCCCGACACGGCGCTTCGACGAAGCCGAGATGGCGCGCTTCAATGCCCAGACGGTTCGCGAGTACGTCGACATTCGCGACTTTCTTGTGCTGCACTACAAAGCGACCGAGCGCGATGACACCGAGTTCTGGAACTATTGCCGGACCCTGGAGCCGCCCGAAGGCCTCGCCGCAAAGCTCGCCATGTTTGCGTCAAACGGCCGCGTCTTTCGCGAGCACAACGAACTCTTCACCGAAACCAGCTGGCTATCGGTGCTTGTCGGCCAGAATGCTCAGGCCGGTGGCTACCACCCGGTTGCCGACATGATCGATGACCAGGAAACACTGGATCGCCTCGCCCATATCCGCGGCGTTGTCGCGCAGACTGCGCAAGCGATGCCGACACAGACTGAGTTCCTGCGCCAACAGGGTAGCGCAATCGCTTGAGCGCGTTGCCGCCTGCCGCAGCGATCGCCGAAATCGATGCGCGGGATATGAACCGTGAAAGCTTCGAAAAGTCGATCCGCGCGATGGACCAGCCTGTCGTGTTGCGACGCCTTGCATCGGATTGGCCAGCGGTTGCAACAGCGCAAGCCGGCGATTCCGCGCTGCTATCCAGGCTGGCGCAAGCCGCATCAGTCAGGCCGGTTACGGTCTTGGTCGGCGCGCCCGAAATCGACGGGCGATTCTTCTACGCGGATGGCCTGACCAGCTTCAACTTCACGCAGGGCCGGGCCGCTTTATCGCCATTCCTCGCCGAACTCCTGCGTGAACGTGATGTGGTCCGCCCACGTGCCTTGGCGATCCAGTCCGAAGTCGTGGCGGATCTCTTGCCCGGATTTTCCGCAGCCCACCGCTGCCCGCTCGTCGACCAGACCGTTAACCCCCGCATCTGGATCGGCAACCGCGTCCGGGTTGCGCCGCATTTCGACCTCAACGAAAACATCGGCATCGTTGTCGCCGGACATCGCCGTTTCACGCTATTCCCGCCAGGCGAAATCGCCAACCTCTATGCCGGCCCGTTCGAGTTCACACCGGCCGGTACGCCCATCAGCCTTGTCGAACTGGCGAACCCGGATCTTGCCCGCTTTCCCAGATTTGCGGCGGCCTGGGCCAATGCGACAACAGCCGAACTGGGTCCGGGAGACGCAATCTACATTCCGTATCTCTGGTGGCATGGGGTCGATTCGCTCGATGCCGTGAACGTCTTCGTCAACTACTGGTGGAACGAGGCCCGAGCCGGACTTGGCAACCCTTACGACGCGCTGTTGCACGCACTCTACGCCTTCCGCCATTTGCCTGAAAACCAGCGTGCTGCCTGGAGCGCCATCGTCGGCCACTACGCTTTCGCGGCGAACGGCGATCCTGGCGGGCATTTGCCTGTCGCAGCGCAAGGCATCGTCGGAGATCTCTCGCCCGAGCTTCTGAACAGCATTCGCGCCACATTGCAGCGCAACCTCGGGCCACCGCGCTAATGACCGTCTTGCCAAGGCACGATCACTGCGGGTTGGCGAGCCTTGCGGAGAGCCATTCGGGATAAGGGCGAGCCAGCGCCAATGCAGCGCTGCACCGACGCGCCAGCGCGGCCTGCTGCACGCCAAGCTGAACCGGATCTTTCGCGGCCTGCAGCGCGCTTCGCCCCGGCCCTGTGCCGATCCCAGCAAGCACGGCGGCCCAGCCGTCCTGTCCCACTGGCGCGTCCTCGAAATGCGGAATGCGGCCCCGCGCCGCGAACTGCTGCAAGGCGGCGCTCAGTGCATCTGAGCGTTGCTGGGTGCCGGCATGATGCCAGAACGCGCCATCTCTTGGCACCGGGCTGCAATAGTGCGCCGCAATCCAGTCCCGTGCGCCATCGGCCAGCAGCGCGGCGCGGCGGTTGTACTCGTCCCGTTCGCGCGGATCGATATCACGCGCCGGCAGCAGTTCGAGGAGCAGCCCCAATTGCCGATGAGCGAGATGAAGATTGAGCCCGTGGAGCGGCTCGAAGCTGGCCGCCGCGTCGGCGATGGCGATGACATTCCCCGCCCATGCCGCACGCAAGCGCCCCGGCCGCAGAACGATCTTGCCAACCGCTGGTACGCCACAGGCCCTTTCAAAGGCGGCCGCAGCAGCGGCGTCCGAAGTCAGTCCGGATGCATAGCCAAAGCTGGCGTAGGCCGCGTCGCGGCCAAAGACTTGCGAGGCCCAGCCGTCTTCACAGGCCAGGAGCCGATCTTCGAGACTAAGTGCCGGTGACGCTGTTCCCTCGTCCACCAGCAATCGATCGACGGGCAACATCCCGGCCCAAGATTCGAACTCCGGCTCGCTCGCAGCGGCTCGAAGCCGGGCCGCCGGCCCGCTGCAATCGAGCCACCAGTCGGCTGCGATCGTGGAACCATCCTCGCACGTCACCGCAGTCAGCGAACCATCGCCGGCATAGGCAAGCCCACTCAGACCGGCCGTCACGTGGCGAACGCCCATATGGCGCGCCAATGACGCAAGCCGGGAACGATAGGCCGGCCCGTTCCATCGCAGCGCATAGTCGATGTCCGACAAGGGGGACTCCGGGTTGTCGACCGGCATGGCGAACCGCCCGCTTGCCGCCAAGGCCTGCGTCACGGTTTGCGGCCCTGGCCCGACCCGCATGGCCGGATCAAGCGCGGCGCCATAGGCAAGCACCCAATCGCGGCCTTCACCACACCACTCGGCATAGCGGGTCGCCAAACGGTGGCTGGCGCCCGCGCGCAGGATAAGCCCGGCCTCGTCAAACCCGAAGCTGTCGTGGAAGCCCAGGGAACTCGGCCACGATGTTATCGCCGCATCGGCGAGCGCGGCGGGATCGGGCGGCGCAGCAATCAGCACGACATCTGATCGCGGGTAGCTTCGGCGCAGCACGATCGCTGCGGTCAAGCCAACCTGCCCGTCCCCGACCAAGCCGATACAAGTCGGCACCGCACGCGCCCCGGGCGCAGTATCAGACACGGGCGAGGCGCTCCGTCCGAGCGTGCAGGAAAGCACCGTGATCCAGCATTCCCGCCACCTGAAGTCCGACTTCACGCTCGATCGTCGACATCGCCTGGGCAAGGTTATCGCGCGTCGGCAGCGCCGCGCGCGCGTCCCAGGCGTGCGGCACGATGCCCTGGCCGAGGTAGACGGCGATCCAGCTCTGCTCGAGAAACAGACCTTCCGAATAGTGCGCCACGCGTCCCGTGGCCCGCCAAAGCTCCAGCTTTGCGGCCAGCGTATCGGGGACCTGCATGGTGCGGACGTGGTCCCAGAATGGCGAGTCGTCGCGCGTTGTGGCGTGATAATGCAGGATCAGGAAATCACGAATCCGATCATACTCCATGTCGACCAACCGGTTGAAGCTGGTGCGGTCTGCTTGCGTTATGCCCGCAACCGGAAACAACTCGATCAGTTGCGTGATCGCCATTTGCGCGAGGTAGATGCTGGTCGATTCAAGAGGTTCGAGGAAACCGCTGGCCAATCCCACTCCGACCACATTGTGGACCCAGCTATGGCGACGACGGCCGGCCTTGAAGCGCAGGATGCGCGGGTCTGCGAGCGGCGTATTCTCGGTCGCCGCGACAATTGCCCTGCACGCGGCATCATCATCAAGGAACGCACTGGCATAGACATACCCGTTGCCGACCCGGTGCTGCAGCGGGATCCGCCAACGCCAGCCGGCGGGCATGGCCGTGGCGCGCGTATAGGGCTCGAGCGTCGGGCTTGCCGAGAGACACGGCAACGCCGCCGCGCGGTCGCATGGCAGCCAGTGCGACCAATCCTCCCAGCTCTCGCCAAGCGCATCGCCGAGCAGGAGGCTGCGAAATCCCGAGCAATCGATGAACAAATCGGCGTGACGCTCTTCGCCGGAAGCCAGAATCAACGCTTCCACGTCGCCGGTTTCAGGGTTGCGGCGATGCCCGGCAACATTGGCCTCTGTCCGCTTGACGCCAAGGCCGAGCGCGACCGTCCGCAGATAGGGCCCAAACAAGGCCGCATCGAACTGGTAGGCATAGCCATAGCTTGAGCTGAGAATGGACTCACTGCCGTGCGGCAAGGCGAAGCGGGACGCGCGTGCCGCGGCGACAGCGACCGAATAGTCACCCAGATCGCGCGCCATGCCAGCCGCGCGCATCTGCAGCCAGTAATGGTGGAATGGCACCCCGGCGAGCGGTTGGCCGAACGTCCCGAAAGGGTGGATATAGCTGTCGCCAATTCGGCCAAAATC
>CANEVG010000112.1 GCA_947442095.1 Sphingomonadaceae bacterium | reverse complement strand
GGAAAGCCCGTCGTCCCGCTGGTGAACTGAATATTAATCGGGTCGAGGCGATCAAGCCTTGCCGCAATTTCGGCCAAACGCGGATGGTCAGGTTGAAGGCGTAAATCGGCCCAGGGAAGAAAGCCCGCGTGCCGGGTTTCCCCGAGCGTCACCATAAGCCGCAGATGCGGCAGCCGTTGAGGGCCAAGCTCCCGCAACATGGCTACATAATCACTGGTCTTGAATGATGACGAAGTCACCAGCCCGACACAACCAACCTTGTTGAGGGCATATTCGACTTCGGAAAGCCGGTAGGCAGGGTTGATGGTTACAAGGATCAGCCCAAGCTTGGCCGTGGCGAACTGGGTGACGGTCCACTCTGCGCAATTGGGCGCCCAGATGCCGATGCGGTCGCCCTTTTGAAAACCGTTCGCCAGCAGGCCGGTCGCTACCCGGTCCACCTCGCCCTGCAACTCGCGCCATGTCCAACGAATGCCCTGGTGGCGGGATACTAGCGCCAATTGATCGGGCCAAGTGGCTGCCGCCCGGACCAGCGCCTCGCCGATCGTGTATTCGAGCAGTGGCGGTTCGGTCGTGCCGATACTGTGGCTAAGGGCGTCGATCATCGGGCTTCGTTGATCACCTGAATCTGGGTGAATTCATGCAGCCCTTCTTCGGCGAATTCAACGCCGATGCCGGACTGTTTTGCGCCGCCGAACGGAATATTCGGCCCGAAGTCGAGATGCTTGTTGATCCAAACGGTGCCCGACTCCATGTCGCAGGCTAGGTCATAGGCTTTGTCGCGGTCAGCGCCCCAAACCGACCCACCAAGACCCCAGGGGGATGCATTGGCGCGTTCCAGCGCCACCTGGGGATCGGCGTAGCGAATGACCGGCAAAATCGGCCCAAACTGTTCCTCGTCTACGATACGGCAGCCGTCTTCGACATCGCGCACGATGGTGGGCCGGATGAAATAGCCAGAGCGGTCCTCGATCTGCCCACCGGCGATGATATTGCCGTTGGCCCGAGCGTCCTCGAGGAAGCCCTTTACCTTTTCATACTGCATCTTGTTCTGCAGCGGGCCGATCTGGGCGCCTTGCATCAACCCGTCATCGACAATTGCGGCGTCTGCCAGCCGTGCCAGTTCGGCACAAAGCTCGTCGTAAATGGATTCATGCGCATAGACCCGCTTGACCGCCAGGCAGACCTGTCCGGCGTTCATTGTCGCTGCGCCGAAAATGCCTGGCGCGACGGTCTTTGGGTCGGCGTCGGGCATGACGATTGCAGCATCGTTGCCGCCGAGTTCGAGCGTGATCCGCTTGATGGTCGAAGCGGCACTCGCCATTACTTTCTTCCCCGTTTCGGTCGATCCCGTGAAAGATATTTTGGCAATATCAGGGTGCGCCGTCAGTGCGGCTCCAAGGTCGTTGTGGTCGGTGATGATGTTGACAACGCCGGCCGGGAAAATTTCGGCGCACAATTCGCCTATTCGCAACGTCGTCAGCGGCGTCGTCGGCGCCGGCTTGATGACTATGGTATTGCCGGCCAGCAGGGCGACGGGTGCTTTGAAGGCAACGATCAGCACCGGGAAGTTCCACGGGATGATGCAGCCGATGACGCCCAGCGGCTTGCGGCGCAGTTCGACGCGGCGAACGTCATTGTCCTCGATTATCCGGCCCTTCAGTTCCAGCGAGGCGAGGTACCGCAGAAAGGCCGCCGTGTAGGTAATCTCGGCGGTTGATTCACTCAGCGGCTTACCCTGCTCCTGCGTCAAAAGCCTAGCAAACTCGGTCGTCCGCGCCTCGATCGCGTCGGCAAGCCGGTTGATGCAGGCTCGGCGGTCGTCCATCGATTGCCGCGACCAGCCCTTGAACGCCGCCTTGGCGGCGGCAACAGCAGCATCCAACTGCGCTTGCGATCCGCGCGGACACACCGCCAGGACCTCCTCGGTCGCCGGGTTGATGACATCCATCACCATGTCGCCGGCTACCAGTTTACCGCCGATCAGCAGTTTGTATTCAGACATTGGATCCTCCCATTGGCGGCTTTTGCCACAGTCAAAATTTTGTCCCGACCGTCACCCCGAAGGTACGCGGCGCCGCGACGTGATTATAGTCAAGCCCAAAGCCCGACAGCAGATCGACCCTTGAAGTGAAGTAAAATTTGTTGGTGAGGTTCTTGGCCCAGACGGATGCGTTCCAGCGTCCATTGGCCGATTGCCAATCGATCCGACCGCCCAGCAGCGCGTAGGCACCTTGTTCCAACCGCGGGATGTTGCGCACTTCGAAGAACTGCGCCCCGGCATAGGACATGTCGCCGTGCAGGCTTAACCGGCCGCTGTTGCCATCCATGACCGTCGCATCGAAACCAAGGTTGAATGACAGCGATGGCGCGTTCGACAGCTTGTTGCCCTGCACATCAAAGCCACTCACGGTGCCTTCCTTGATCTCGGTGCTCAACAGTCCCAGCCCGCCGCGCAGGGTGATGTTATCAGTCGGTCGCGCCAGCAATTCCGCCTCGAAACCATAGATTGTCGAACGCGGGATATTGAGAAGCACCTGCGCCGCCGTCACCGGATCGACGTTCAGAAACTGCTGGTTCGAATATATATAGTAAAATGCCGCCAGGTTGAGCGTCACCCGCCGGTCCGCAAACTGGCTTTTCAAACCCATTTCGAACGCATCGATGATTTCTGGTTCGGCAACCGAAAGCTCGGACGGGTCGAAAAATGCCTGGGCATTGAAACCATTGGCGCGATAGCCCCGGCTATAGCTGCCATACAACAACTGGCCATTGTCGAACTTGTAATCCAGCCCGATCTTGCCCGACAGGTTGTTGGTCTCGTACCGCAGGTTGGACGGCGGGATGAGGTTGGTGACAAGCACCCCGTTCGGGCCAAAGGCATCGGCGCGGAAATCGGTCTGGTCGCCGGTGTCGCGGGTGAAGCGCAAGCCGCCGCGCAACGTCAATTGCTCGCTCAACGCAAAGTTGGCGTCGGAGTAGATGGCAAAGCTTTTCTTCAACTGGTCGAAACTGTTGTTGAACTGGCAGGCCAGCGGGAAGCCGATGGCGCAATCGGCATCGGTGATCCCTGGAATGCCGTCGAAATCAATATCATTGCCAATTTGCAACGTGGTTTCGTTAAACACGCTTTCGCGGTGGAAATAGGCGCCCAGAATGAAATTGAACGGCCCGTCAAAGTCGCTGGTCAGTCGTAGATCCTGAGCAAACTGGCTGGCTCGGGCGATGTAGGGAATTTCCAGCAACTGGATCGCTTGGCCATCGGTGTCTTCGAAAAAGCTAAGATTGCCTTTGTCCCAAGCGGTGATGCTGGTGATCGTCAACGCGTCCGAAATCTCGACATTGGCGGTCAGCGACAGCGAATAAGTGCGCGCAATCCGCTGATCATCGACATTGGCAGCAATTTCGCGCTGCTCGAGCCCCGGGCGGTTGATTGATTCGGGCTGGGCGAAAATCCCGTAGTTGGTCGGGTTCTGATAGCTGGTGAAACCCCGCAGCGTCAGATCGACGCCGTCGGTCGGTTCAAACCGCAACGCGGCGCGGATGCCATATTCGCTGACCCCCTCAAGATCCTTCTTGCCGGGTATGACATTCTTGAACCAGCCGTCAGCCTTCGACCAGGTGCCGGCTACGCGCAGCGCCCATTTGTCACCCAGCGGCACGTTGATCGCCCCGTTCACATCGAAGCGATTGAAGTTGCCATAGCCAAGGTTCAGGTAGCCGTTGGTTTCGCCCAGTTCGGGCGCCCGGCTGATCAGGTTGACTGCACCACCGGTGGTATTTTTGCCAAACAATGTTCCTTGCGGCCCGCGCAACACCTCAACCCGCTGCAGATCGAAAAGCGCGACGCCAAGCAACGCGAAATTGCCCTTGTAGACCTCGTCATAAAGGGTCGCGACCGGGCTTGATTGGTTAAGGCTGAAATCCGACATCGACACACCGCGCAGGGCAAAGATCGGCGTGTTGTTGCCCACGGTCGATGTTAGTTGCAGGTTCGGCGTGCGCGTCACCAGCTCATCAACCTGCGTCACCCGCGACCGAGACAGCGATTCGCCGCCGATCGCCGACACGGCAATCGGAATATCCTGCACGCTTTCGGCGCGCTTGGTGGCGGTCACGATTATTTCGTTGGCATCCGCGGCTTCGCTACCCACTGTCTGGGCCTGTGCTATTGATGCGGCGCTGGTGCAAAGCATCAACGCTGCTGTCCGTGAAAAATATCTTGCGTTGAATCCTTGCATCACTCGTCCCCTTTTTAAAGCCTCGCTCATTTGCCGGCCGCCTGCGCCTTGCTGATGTCGTCAACCAGAACACGCCGTGTGCTGGCGGCATCGGTGCGCAGCGGTGCCTTGCGCAGTTTGCCGATTTCAGCGGCGCCATACGGCTTGAAGCCCGGCGGCACATGGGCGGCATCGAAGCGATACAAGGTCCAATTGAGCAGTTCGGCCAATTCGGCATCGGCGACGGCAGCGGTGGCGACACCCGGCACACGCCCTAGAAAGGCACGGCCACCCGGCACCGCCAGAAAGCGCGCGACCATATCGGCCATCGGCGGCGTGTTGCTGCGGTTGCCCTGCGCCGTGGGGCCATGACAGCCCTGGCATTTCAGAATGTAATTCTGCCGCGCCCGCTCAGGTCGCTCGACACCGGGAATCGAGGCGAAGGCCTGGTCCCCCGATCTGGCTGCTGCCGCCGGAACCGGCAGTATCAGGAGGGCCAGGGCCAGCCCCAGCTTCATTGGCCGCTCAGCTTGCCATGCAGGGCGCCGATATTGGCGCTAGTCAGCCCCTCACCGCTTTGGCGGGCGGCGGCAACTTCCGCGGGCGTAAAGGCGCGAAAACCATTGCCGCCCTTGGCGATGGTGTTGCCAACATGGTTGAGCACTGTGGCAATGCCAGCGTCATCCAGCATCGATTGCGCCGGCATGACGCCGCGATAGGTCTTGCCATCAACGGTCAACGGGCCGGCAATGCCCTTGATAAGCGCCAACGCCAAATAGCGCCGGCCATCGGCCTTGCCGGCCAGCGACAGGAAATCTGTCTGCAGTGGCGGGAATGCCCCCGTTACACCGGCGCCGCTGGGCAGGTGGCAAGCTGCGCAGCGTTTGTATAGCGCCGCACCATCGGGTGCCTGCGCAGCCGCCGGTGCTGCCAGCACCAGCAAGGCCAGCAAGAGCCACGCCCGTTTCACTTCGCTTCGGTCGCGACGCCAAGAATGACGGCGGTAGAACAGTTATAGACGCTGCTTTCCGTGCCGAGACACCAATTGACATCGTTATTGGCTTGCGGTCTGACCAGCGGGCGATCGCCTTCATTGCGGTTGCACAGGCACCGACCACAGGAAGATTTTCCGCAACAGTCATTGTAGCTGATGATGTAAGCCCGGTCATCCGCCGGATTGTTGCACGTGCCGATCCAAGTGATCGGCGACATTTCGGTACCCGGCGGGCAGACATTCACCTTGCCGCCGCAGCAGCTGCACAAAAAGCCATCGATGGCGCAATAGCGCCAGTAATCGCACTGGGTGTTGTCACCAGGATCCTGCGGATTGCTTGAAATCTGTGGCGGGATTCCGCTCGTGCCACCATGGCCACCGTTACCTGCTGCCATGGCGCGCGAAACCGGCAAAACCGGAATGACGGCAGCGCCGGTTATGGCGGCGCCTAACCAGGTCAACAGGCTGCGGCGCGATGTCTTGCGCGCCACGCCTCGGGTGATCTTCTCCGCAAGCTTGTCAAAGCTGGCCATCTTATGCCTCCTCACGGCGGGCTAGATATTCCTGGATGGAGGCGACACCGCGCTCCTTGGCCTCGAACAGGCTTTCCAGATGTTCGCGCGTGTTGACGAGTCCAAGCGCGGCCACCTTGCCGACTTCATCGATCAGAACGGCGTAAGGCAATTTGGCGACGCCGAGCGAGCGGCCCAAGCTTTCGGAAAGCACGAACGGAATGCTCGAAAGGCCGTGCTGCATGATCATGCGGCGCTGCTTGCTTTCGTCGCCATCGCTGGCAAGCACGGCATCCAGCCAATCCGACTCCGAGGCAGCAGCAGACTTGAAAACCGGCAACAGCGATTTGCACACCGGGCAATCGGGCGAAACAAAGAATAGCAGCTGGCTGCGGCCGGTGCGGGCCGCGCCGATCGTCACAGCCTGTCCATCAAGCGCCGTCAGCTGCATCGGGGTCACCGCATCGCCGACATTTACCGACTGATGTAGCGACAGCGCGCCAGCCGGCGCTATGCGTTCATGCAGAACGCCCACTTGCCGTGCCAGTGCGATGCCCAGCACACCAAGCACGATTACCGCGATCCAGATCAGGATCTGCGAAGTCAGGAGGATACCGGTCATCGTGCGGCCTTTCTGCGGAGCGGCGGCAGCGCGGCGATCTCGCCCGCGGCATGGTAAAGGCTGAACAAACCCAGGGCGGCGAAAACCGGTTCGATACCAGGCACCGTGGGCCCGGCCAGTGAGGCGACCAGCGCGAGGCCGGCCAGGGCGACCAATCCAAAGGCCCGCGCAATCATGAAACCGTCTACAGGTTTGCTACGCACAGCGAGACTGCAGCCGCAATCCAAGCGGTCCCCGCGGCGGGCAGCAGCGAGCAGCGCCGTTCCATATCCAAGCCAGAGACCGCCAGCCAGAACGGCACCCAAGGCTTGCGTTTGCGCAAACAGCAACGCCAGCGCGGCCATCGCCTCAACGGTCGCAGCAACCAGCATGACCGGGCGGGCGACAGCAAGGTTGAAGCCCGTCAGCCGAGCTGTCGCCATGCTCAGGCGGTCACGCTCAAGCAGTTTTTGCAGGCTCGAGCAGGCCAGCACCAGCGCGAGAAACCAGGCAAGACCGGCCATTATTGCACGGCTGACATGGTAAAGGGGCTGATAGCGATGCTGCCGCCCAGGGTCTTGCGCAATGTGCCGGAGCCGGCATCATAAACGTCGAGTGTGCCGTCGGGGCGCGCGACGACCAGCCCAGGATTGGCCTCGCGTGTTGCTTCGATGGAAACGCCAGGTGATGCCAGCTTGATCCGGCGCAGACGCTGTTGCTTGGCAGGATCAACAACCCATACCTCGGTGCCGCCATCCTTGTGGCTGCCTTCCTTGCCAGCCGGGTTCATCAATACATACAGCAGGCCGGATGCATCGGCAGTAACGACCTGCCAGCCGCCTGGACGCCATTTGGTAACAGCTCCATCAGCAGTTCCGAGTGAGAATTTCGCTTTCGGTATAGCCAACGGCCCTGCCAGATCGACGCCCTGAACATTGCCGGAAAAGGTGACAAACCACGCCATGTTGCCAACCATCGCCGGCATCATGAACATCGCGTCGTTGTCGATATCGTTGAATGCCTTTGTAGTGCGCGACGCAGCCACAGCGCCATCGGCGCCAAGCTCCAGCGTGGTCATGGTGCCATCAGAACACATGGTGGAGAAACCGCGTGCGCCGGTCGGATAGATCATCGAGCAGCCCGGCAGATCGATTTCTCCAAGGATTTTGCGGCTTTCAAGATCGATCACCGAAACTGACGACCCAGGCGTGAAATTAAACAGCAGCGCCCATTTTTCGTCGTTGGTCAGTTTAAAGCTGTTTTTGGTCGATACAAATTGGCCGCGCTTGCCCCCGGGCAGCACGATCTCGCCTTTCACCGCCAGTGTGCTGCGGTCATATATTGTGATGACATCGGTCCGCGTGCCGCGCGTCAGCCGCGCGTGAAAGGTTTCAGCAACATAAATCTCGGGCCGCTTGCTAGCGGCGGTGAAGATGGCGAACTGCCCGGCTGGCATAACCCCCTTCAGATTTTCCGTAGCGGCGGCAGTATCGACCAGAACGACCCGGCCGTCGAGCAGGCTGGTAAAGTTCATATCGTGCACGAGCATCCAGCTGGCAGGATAGGTGGCAGGCAAGGTGGCAACAGCCGGTATCGGCTCTTCTGCCAACGGTTGAGGGTACTGCGCTGCCAGTGCGGGCATGGCCGTCAGCAGCAGCAGGCTCGCCAGGTTACGTAAGCGCACGGATGATCCGCCCATGGTGGCCCCCTCAAATCATCTGCACCAGGTTTTCCTACCACCCGTGCCGAAACTCAGAATCGAAAAATTGGACGTTCAACAAACCTTTGTCAAGTATCAAAGTTTGCACCTTTGCTCGCGTCCGGTATTGCAAGGTAATCAAGTTTTCGGAGCCTTTGCGTGGCCACCCAATTCGTCCCAGACATGAAGTTCATTTTGCGAGAGGGCGGCTATGCCCGCGGCCAGGAAGGCTATGAGTTGATCCTGCGGGCGGCGCTTGATCTGCTGATCGAGCACGGTTACCGAGCGCTAAGCTTTCGCCGGATCGCCGAGGTTAGTGGCTTGAAAGTAGGGCATATTTCTTATTATTTTCCTACCAAGGAAGAGCTGGTGCGGGCGCTGCTCGACGCCGTCATCAATAGCTATCAGACCGAATTCGACAGGCTCATGCATCAGCCCGGTTCCACGCCAGAGCAAAGGCTGGAGGACCTGATCGTGCTGATTCTCGACGATATAACGACCAAGAAGACCACACATTTCTTCATGGAGCTTTGGGCACTTTCAAACCACGACCAGTTCGTTTTCGATCGCTTGCATGAGCTTTATTGTCGCGCCCGGCAGCCGCTAGGTGACATTATTGCCGAGTTGAACCCGGCACTCTCCGAACCCGAGCGCGAAACATTGGCCCTGTTCATCTCGGCCTCCATGGAAGGGATGACGGTATTTGCCGGATACCAAAAGCCATTCCGCAGCCGGATGCCGATGCTGGAGCGCATTGCCATCAAGTCCTTTGTTCGGCTGGTGCGAGAAATGAAAGCGGGAGAGATGCTCGAGCCCGCTGAGTGAATCCGAGTTTGTTCGACAGAACGATGACCGGCACACCGACAAGCCGGCTATCGAAGGCCCTTTCGCACGAGACTGTCCGTCGTCAGAACATTTGGCACAACTCGCTGGTGGTCTGCCCCTGACTGCAAGCTTGCGTCAGCGGACAGACTGCCCAAAAGGCGCGATAAAAACCCCATAATTGAACCGCACTCCCCTTAGCGAATGTGGGATCATGCATAAATTCGATCAGGTAGCCAGCCATTAGCCGCAAGGTCAGCACCGAATGAGGCGGAGCAGGTCAGGGGCAAGAAAGAACGCGGCGGCGCAGATCGCCGCGTTTTCTGTTGCCTGATTCTCTGCCGCCAAGAGGGGCAAGTGTAACATGATTTGTTACATGGTCGGCATTTTTAGCCGATTTTAGTGCCAATGACTTAGCCTAAGTCATTGAAAAGATGGTCGGGGAGACAGGATTCGAACCTGCGACCCTCTGCTCCCAAAGCAGATGCGCTACCAGACTGCGCCACTCCCCGAATTGGCCCTGCCCTAGGTGAAGCCCTTGCAAAGCGCAAGGCTGGCAGACGCGGGGACACAAAAAGGCGGCTGGCAAAGGCCGTGATTGCCCACGGCATGGGCCTCGGCTAGGCAAGGCAAATGCGTTCTCCAGACACGGCGTTTTTTGGTCACCCGGCCGGGCTGGGCTTTCTGGCCTCCACCCAGGCGTGGGAGCGCTTTTCCTTCTATGGCATGCAGGCCCTGCTGCCGCTCTACCTCGTCGATCATCTGCTCAAACCCGAGGTGGGCGACGGTTTCGGGCGTTGCTGCCAGCATGGGCCGCCCTTGCTGCGAACGCCCCAGCCATGCAACGTTGGCCAATCTTGTTGGGGAGAACACAGATGCTGCTCTGGTCCGCGCCTGATCCGGCGCCCAATCCGCGCCGGGTGCG
>CANEVG010000111.1 GCA_947442095.1 Sphingomonadaceae bacterium | reverse complement strand
GGTTGCCGATGTCGTGGCGGAGTTGATGCTTAGCACCGAGTTGTTGGTCATCGTATAGGTATAGATCGCCGCCGAGGCAGGCGTTGCAGTCGCTACCACAGCAAAAGCTGCAGCAGCGGCAAGAAGCTTCTTCATCATCATAGTTAAAACCCTTCCATAAAAATCTAAACATTCTCGACCTTGGAAGGGCTTCGCCGAACTGATGCCCCAACCAAATTTTTACCTGTTGCGTGCATAACAGCAGCAGATGTTGGGGAATATCAACTAATGAAGCTGGTTAACGCGGTTCAAATTGCGATTTTCTTCACTCTGGCAGGGTGCTCTGTCGATTCTGTTTCAGAATCGGACAAAGCTGAGGCAGCTTTTAACCAGGGTGACGTTGCTGCAGCCCAGATTCACATCCGCAACGCCCTGCAAGGCGATGCCACGAATCAGGCGATGGTGTTCCTGAACGCCCGAATTGCCCTTGAGGCGGGAAATCCTGAAATGGCCAAAACGGAACTTCGCAAGCTGCTGAATGATCCCCAGTATGCGCCGCGCGCTGCGCCGCTGCTGGCCAAGGCATTGCTGATGCTGGGCCAGGGCCGTGAGGCCCTACAAGTGCTGGGCGATGGCAAGCCGGCCAGCGATCTGGCGTATGCCGGCGCTGTTTCTGCGCATCTTCTGCAAGGCCAGAGTGACCGCGCGAACGCGCTGCTTGATGAAGGTTTGGCCGCATTTCCCAAATCGCCTGACCTGCTCGTGCTCGATGGCACGCGCGCCTTGCAGAATGGCAACCGGATCTTGGCGCAGGCACAGGCGGCGCGCGCGGTAAAACTGGCGCCAAAGGACATCAACGCTTTGCTGTTTGCCGGACGCGTCGCGATGCTGCAGCGCAAGCTGCCCGAAGCCATGCGCCAGTTCGATGCGGTGTTGGCGCTGCGCCCGCAGCATCAGACCGCGCTGCTGGGCAAGGCTGCGATCGCTTATGATCAGGGCAAAACCGCTGAAGCCAGATCCATGCTGCAAAGCGCTTCGGATCAACTGGGCGGGGGCAGCAAGCCCATCAACTTCTTCTTGGCGCAGTTGGCGTTTGATGCGGGCGATTCCGACAAGGCCAACCAGCTTCTTCAGGGCATGAGCGATCTTAAGGACTTTCCGGCGGCCGGCATGCTTGCCGGGTTGGTTGCGGCAAAGCGCGGGCAAAACGAGCAAGCTATCGCCTTGCTCCGCCGCTTTCTTTCAGCCGGCGGGGAAGACGGGCGCGCGCGCTTTACGCTGGCCTCTACCCTGCAAAAGGTCGGTTTGTCGAAAGAGGCCTGGTCAGTCCTGCAGCCACTGGCTGATGCAGCGAACGCCAATGGTGCGACCTTGCAATTGGCAACCCAGCTGACGCAGTC
Organism: Sphingomonadaceae bacterium; assembly: GCA_947442095.1. GTDB lineage: Bacteria > Pseudomonadota > Alphaproteobacteria > Sphingomonadales > Sphingomonadaceae > Novosphingobium. The sequence goes on along the minus strand of CANEVG010000111.1, from coordinate 8,406 downwards.
GCTGAGCCTGCCGTCTTTCGCGGCCTATCAGGCGCGGGCGGCCGCGCTCGCCCAAGGCGATCCGCTGGCGCGCGACATGCTGGAGGCTGACAAGGCGATCCGTGGCGGTGATTGGGCGCGAGCCGAAGCGATCTATGCCACCTTGCTGCGCGCGCACCCCGCCACGACCAACATCATCCTGCTCAACAATGCAGCCAGCGTGCTGATCGAGCAAGAGCGGGCAGCCGAGGCAATTCCCCTTGCGCGGCGCGCCATCGCTTTGGCGCCCAAGGACCCGATCGTTCTGGATACGCTGGGGTGGGCGCTGTTCAAATCCGGCGGCTCCCTGGCCGAGGCCAGATCGCTCGTCCAAAAGGCCGCGCAAACCATGCCCGGCAATCGCGAAATCTCAGAACACGTTCTCGCCACGTCCAACGCCAAAATGACCGCGCAGTGATTGCGCGGACCAGATCCTCTCCCCTTGAGGGAGTAGTCTTCCCATGCGCCGCCTTGGGCAATTTCAGATAAGTTTGGGTCATGCGCGCGGCGCAGCTAATCCGCCGTTCCGGTAACGCCTTTTGTCCTCCGCCTGCTCAACCACGGTCCGGCGACCGCTATCGAAGGGTTGAGAGGGCGAAATGGGTCCTGCTGGGCTTCGCTCCCTCGGCACCTGCAGCCCGGATTGTCGGCTTTACATCCACGACCGCTGATTGGCCCCCACTGAGTGGCCCGCATTGATTGCTAGTGCAAGCTTGTGGCCGCCGCCTCGGCTGGCCGAAGGCGGAGCGTAGCGGAACTGGAGGGCAGCCATGGCCGCGTTACCGCCTCCGGGGCCGGAGGCCGTTAGCCCGGCGAGTTGTGCAGCCTAACGGTATTGTAATGCCAGCACCGGATCACGCTCGGTCAATCCATGTTGATCACTCCTGATGCCCCCGACCGGTCAGCCAGGGGCGGGCTCAAACATGGGTCAAATCTCAATGGAAACTGAGGCCCCTCCCGGGTCACTTCTCAACGCAAATCTATAGTCTGTCGGCTCTGCATAGACCAGCCCACCACACGGCGGGAACAAAGGTCGATCACGACAGCCAGATAGGCAAAGCCCTCCACTGTGCGGCTGCAGGTGATGTCTGTCAGCCACACCCGGTCGGGCACAGCCACATCGAAATGGCGATCCAGAGTGTTGTCGACCGCCAGGGACGGTTTGCCGTCATAGCTGCCAAGCCTGCGCTTATAGCCGATCTGCGCCTTGATGCCCGCAAGCCTGGTAAACCGGGCGCCGCGTGACAATCTGGATCAGAATCGCATTGCCTCCTGTCCGAATAATTAGGATCCAAGGCGCCCTGGAATCTAGCGACTATTCAAAGAGCAAGGAGGCGGATCGCTCAATCTGCCAGTGTCAGGTCTTCGAACCGGCCCAGATGGAAATCGGCCGAGCCGAACTGGTTCTCGATCATCGTACCGCGCTTGAAATAGTGGCCGATGGCCAGTTCCTGCGTGATGCCGATGCCGCCGTGCGTCTGGATCGCGTTCTGGCCGACAAAGTTGAGGCTGCGCGAGACTTTGGCCTTGGCGAGGCTGACGGCCGCCTTGCGTTCGGCGGCGGGCGTGTCGAGCTTGAGCGCGCCCATCAGTGCCATCGAGGCGATCTGCTCCACCTCGATGAAGATGTCAGCCATGCGGTGCTGCAGCACCTGGAATTTGCCGATCGGCTGGCCGAACTGCTTGCGCTGCTTGGTGTAATCGAGCGTGCCTTCATGCAGCTTGCGGCTGATCCCGATGGCCTCACCGCACACGGCCACGGTGGCCTCGTCGACCAGCTGCTCGATCAGCTCGATCCCGCCAGGCAGATGCGCATCACCGGGGATGGCGACGTTTTCGAAGTAGATTTCAGAGGCCTGGAAGCCATCGACCGTCGGGTAATCGCGGCGAACGATGCCGGGCAGGTTCGCTTCGATCAGAAACAGCTCAACGCCGGCGCGTTCGCGGATGGACCCGCAGGTGCGCGCGGTGACGAGCAGGTGCGTGGCCCAGGGCGCGGCATAGACGACGGCCTTGTGGCCCGAGAGCACAAAGCCCGCGCCGTCTGCCTTGGCGCTGGTGCGGATGTTGGCAAGGTCGTAGCGGCCCTGCGGTTCGGCATAAGCGAAGGCGATCACTGCATTGCCAGCGATGATTTCGGGGATCACGGCATCGGCGCGGGCGCCACCGGTGTGCTTCAGGGCGCCGCCGCCGATCACCACGGTCTGGAGGTAGGGCTCGATCGCGATGACCTTGCCCAGCTCTTCCATCATGATCATGTTTTCGAGCGCGCCGCCGCCCAGCCCGCCGTGCTCTTCGGCAAAGGGCGCACCCAGAATACCGAGTTCGGTGGCAAGGGCCTGCCAGATGCCGGGATCGCGGCCTTCCGGGCGGACCAGCATCTTCTTGCGTGTTTCAAAGTCATAGGTGTCGGCAAGGAAGCGCGCGAGCGTGTCGCGCAGCATGTCCTGCGTTTCGGTGTAGTTGAAATCCATTGTCCTCAATCCCGCTTCAGGGCCGCCGCAGATCGCCCGCGCGGCGGCCTCATTTCATTTCACAAACCAAGCACCATCTTCGCGATGATGTTGCGCTGGATCTCGTTCGAACCGCCGTAGATCGTCGTCTTGCGGGTGTTGAAATAGGTCGGCGCGGCGCGGTGGGCATAGTCCGGGCCGATCGGGTGGGCGTTATCGCCCTCTCCGAATCCGCGGAAATAGGGTGCGCCATAGTGGCCCACAGCTTCCAGCGTCAGTTCGGTCAACCGCTGCTGGATCTCCGAGCCCTTGATCTTGAGCAGGCTCGATTCCGGCCCCGGTCCCTTGCCGGCGCTTTCGCCCGCAAGGCTGCGCAGCTCAGTGTATTCGAGTGCGGTCAGGTCCATTTCCAGCTCGGCGATCTTGCGCTTGAAGAACGCGTTGGCGATCAGCGGTTTGTCGCCGTCCATCTCGGCGCGGGCAATGGTCTTGACCTTCTCGATGCCGCGCTTGGAAGCAGCGACACCGGCAATGCCGGTGCGCTCATGCGCCAGCAGGAACTTAGCGCAGGTCCAGCCCTTGTCTTCCTCGTAGATGCGGTTCTCCGCGGGCACACGCACGTCCTCGAGCCAGACTTCGTTGACCTCGTGCTCGCCGCCCAGCGTGATGATCGGGCGGACGGTAATGCCGGGCGTCTTCATGTCGATCAGCAGGAACGAAATGCCTTCCTGCTGCTTGGCATCGGGATTGGTGCGGACAAGGAAAAAACCCCAGTCGGCATGCTGCGCCATCGTCGTCCAGGTCTTCTGGCCGTTCACCACGTAATGGTTGCCGTCACGGACAGCCTTGGTGCGCAGCGAAGCAAGGTCGGAGCCCGAGCCCGGCTCCGAATAACCCTGGCACCACCAGTCATCGCCCGAAAGGATGCCGGGCAGGAACTTGGCTTTCTGCTCGGGTGAGCCGAAGGTGTAGATTACCGGGCCGACCATAGAGAGGCCGAAGGGCATCAGGCGGATGCAGTCTGCGCGCGCGGTTTCTTCGGACCAGATATACTTCTGCGTCGCGGTCCAGCCGGTGCCGCCGTATTCGACCGGCCAGGCCGGGGCGACCCAGCCCTTCTTCGCCAGAACCTTGTGCCAGGAGAGGAAATCCTCCTTGGAGAGCTCGTCGCCCTCATCCTGCTTGCCGCGCAGGTCTGCCGGGTAGTTCTCGGCGATGAAGGTGCGCACTTCCTGCTGGAAGGCCAGATCCTCGGGGCTGAAATCAAGATGCACGGGCGTTCTCCCTTTGCGGCTTTTCGCCTTGTCCGGTCACAATATCGCGTGAATCGGGTTTCGAGATGAAACCCAAGCGCTGACCAGACCATCCTTGCTCTTTACGTAAACGTCAAGTGCGCATTTGGTGCCCCGGGCTCAATCTGCCGCCTGGTCTGCGGTGCAGCGCGCCTCGATCGCGCCCAATCCGTCGATCTCGCAGCGGACTTGGCAGCCGGCGTGGAGCATCGCCGGCGGCTTGCGCGCCGCGCCGACGCCGCCGGGCGTGCCGGTGTAGATCACGTCGCCCGGCTCCAGCGTCATCACCTTGGAAAGCTCGGCGATCTGGTCCCACACCGAGAAGATCAGGTGCCGCGTGTTCGAATCCTGCCGTATCTCTCCGTCCACCATGCAGCGGATGCCCAGCGCATGGACATCGCCTGCCGCGTCTGCCGTGGTGATCCAGGGGCCGAACGGCGCGTGCGTGTCAAACCCCTTGCCCAGCGTGAACTGCGGGGTGAGCCGCTGCCAAACGCGTTCGCTCACATCGTTGCCCACGCAATAGCCGAAGACATGGCCCGCTGCGTCTTCCTTCGCGATGTGCCGCCCGCGCTTGCCGATCACAACGACAAGTTCGACTTCGTAATCCGTCATCGTCGATCCGCGAGGAATCGCGATATCGTCGTAGGGGCCGTTTACGGCAGTGCCCGGCTTGGTGAACCAGATCTGATGCGCGGGGGTCTGCATCCCGGTCTCGGCAATGTGGTCGGCATAGTTGAGCCCGATGGCGAGGATCTTGCCGGGGCGTGGCACGGGCGCGAGCAGGCGGACCGCCGCCAGGTCGAGCGCACCTTCACGCGCGGTCGCGGCTGCTGCGGCTGCAGAGTGCAGCGCATCCCAACCGGCAATCAGGCTCTTCATATCCGGTGCCACCGCGCCCAACGGAACGATCGTGGTTTCGTCCACCACCACGCCGGGCTGGGGCGCTGCGCCATTGGTGAAGGTTGCAAGTTTCATAGGTCTCTCCGCCGTCAGCCTGTGCAGCCTGTGCAGCCTGTGCAGCCTGTGCAGCCTGTGCAGCCTGTGCAGCCTTGCATTGTCCATCCGGCGATGCCCTGCAAGGGCTACAAGCGGGGAGAAACGCCGGGGGAAGTGCCAAGCGCGCTGTTGGCGAAACCGGGCACAAGTGCCAGAAGCACTGCATGGCAACACAATCTCCCGTCACCACTTTGGCCGAACTCGCGCAGTTGGCGGGGGTTTCCGTCGCCACAGTCTCGCGCGCGCTGGCGGGAAACCCTGTGATTGCAGAGGCGACTCGCACACGGATCGCAGCGCTGGCGCGTGAACACGGCTTCCGGCTCAATCAGGCGGCGCGCAACCTGCGGCTGAAACGCACGGGCGCGATAGGTGTCGTCCTGCCGCTGGGGCATGAAGCCGAACAGCACTTGTCCGATCCGTTTTTCATGAGCCTGCTGGGGCCGCTGGCCGATGCGATTGCAGATCGCGGGCACGATCTGCTGCTCACACGCGTGATCCCGCAGGATGGCGAGTGGCTGGATGATATAGTCGATGCCGGGCGGGTCGATGGGGTGATCGTAATCGGCCAGTCGAACCAGATGGAAACGATCGACCGGGTGGCCGCGCGCTATCGTCCGATGATCGTGTGGGGGGCCGACCGGCAAGGCTCGGCGCAGGTCACCGTCGGGTCAGACAACGTGGCGGGCGGGCGCATGGCGGCGGAACACCTGCTGGCGCAAGGGCGCAAGCGGCTGGCCTTCTTCGGCAACACCGCAGTGCCTGAGTTCGCCGCGCGCTATGCCGGGTTTAGCCAAGCGCTGCAGGCCGCCGGGCGCGAGGCGGCCACATTGCTGCCGGTGCATCTGACGGGTGAGGCATCCTACAATGCGATCGAGGATTATCTCGCGGGTCACCCTTCGCCCGATGGCATTGTCGCAGCGTCTGACGTGATCGCCATGAGCGCGCTCAGGGCGCTGGCGGCGCATGGCAAGCGGGTGCCGCAGGATGTGGGCGTGGTCGGCTACGACGACGTGCTCATCGCCATGTATACCAGTCCATCGCTCACCACGATTCGGCAGGATGTGGCGACCGGCGCACGAACCATGGTCGATCTGCTGTTCCGCCGCATCGAGGGCGAGGACGTAGGCCCGGTGGTCATGCGGCCCGAGCTCATATTGCGCGATTCAGCGTAAGGTCTGTTCTGCTGACCCGGAATGCGGCACCGGGCCGGTGCCGCAACTCTAGACCGCAGATTTAACCCGCATCGTTGCAGCTGCTGCAGCCAGCATCATCGCGCCGCCCAGCATCAGTACATGGCGCGGATCGCTGCCAAGCACGCTGTCATAGGCCAGCCACACGAACAGGATCTCGATCATCATGGGGATCACGATGAACATGTTGAAGATACCCATGTAGACCCCGGTGCGCTGGGGCGGGATGGCGCCTGCCAGCATCAGGTAGGGGTTGCCCATCAGGCTGCCCCAACCCACCCCGATGCCGATCATGGCGACGATCAGCAGCGCAGTCGAGCCGGTCGTGGCAATTGCCAACATGGCAAGGCCCGAGGCGACCATGGCAACTGCATGGATCGGCTTCGCGCCGAAGCGCCGCGCCAGCGGGATCATCGCGAAGGCCGAAATGCAGGCGATGAAGTTGTAGAACGCGCCGAGCTGGCCATTGAGCAGGCTGGCATCGCGAAACCCGGTGCTCGTGGGATCGCTCGTGCCGAATACGCTGCGCGCCAGCGCGAGCACGACATATTGCCAGTAGCAGAACATGCCGAACCACTGGAACAGCATAGCCAGCGCCAGCTGCCGCATTGCCAACGGCATTTCGAGAATTGCATCGCCCAGCTCGCCCAATGTGCCGCCCACGGACATTGGCGCAGCAGCCAGAGCGGCGTCTTCTTCCGCCGTCAGCGGCAGTTCGGGCACGCGCCAGACCGACCACAGGATCGTGGTGATCGACAGCACCGCGCCGATCACGAAACTGATTCGCGTGATCTCGGGTATCCCGTTCGCATCGAGCAGGTCCTTGTTCACGCCCCACCACACGAGGATCGAGGGCGAGAGATACGCGAGGGTCTGCGCGAGGCCGGTGAACGCGCTCTGTGTAAGAAAGCCGAGCGGGCGCTGCCCCTTGTCCAACCTGTCGCTGACATAGGCACGGTAGGGCTCCATCGTGACGTTATTGGCGGCATCGAGCACCCACAGCAGGCTGGCGGCCATCCACAATGTGTGGCTGTAAGGCATGGCGAACAGGCACAGGCTGCAGACCACCGCGCCCACCAGGAAATACGGCGTGCGCCGCCCGAGCGGGGAGCGCGTGCGGTCGCTCATGGCGCCGATCAGCGGCTGGATGATGAGGCCGGTCATCGGCCCCGCCAGCCACAGCAGCGGCATCGCGCCTTCATCCGCGCCAAGGTAGCTGTAGATCGGCCCCATATTGCTCTGCTGGAGCCCGAAGCTGAACTGCAGGCCCAGAAAACCGAGATTCATCTGCAGGATACGGGTCAATGACAAGCGCGGCTTGGCTGATGGCTGGCTGGTCACGATGCTCTCCCAAGGGGCAGACTTACGCTGCGCTGTGGTCTCGATACAACAGTTTCACGAAATCGCAAACGTTTGCAATTTTTGTTTGCAAACGTTTGCGATTTAGATTTATCAGACGATCGAGCCGATAATCGGCGTCTATGGGAGAGAGACATGCTCAAGGGTAAATCCGCCTTGTTGGCGTCTGGTGCGCTGGCAACGGGCGCGTTGCTGTTTGCCGTGCCGGTTCATGCGCAGGAATCCAATCAAGCTGCTGCAGAAGCGCCCGCGAACGACGCCGAGATCGTCGTCACCGCCGTCGCCCGCAGCGCCAACCGCCTCGACAGCTCGGTCTCGGTCAGCTCGCTCGGTGCCGAAGCCATCGCACAGGCCGCGCCGCGTTCCGCCGCCGAATTGTTCCGCAGCCTGCCCGGCATCCGTTCGGAATCCTCCGGCGGTGAAGGCAACGCCAACATCCAGGTCCGCGGCATTCCAATCTCGACTGGCGGCGCGAAGTTCCTGCAGCTGCAGGAAGATGGCCTGCCCGTTCTCGAATTTGGCGATATCGCCTTCGGCAACGCCGACATTTTCCTGCGCGCCGATTCCAATATCGCCCGTGTTGAAGCGGTGCGCGGGGGTTCGGCGTCCACTTTCGCCTCGAACTCGCCGGGCGGCGTGATCAACCTCATTTCCAAGACCGGGACGACCGAAGGCGGCTCGATCATGGGCACTATCGGCGCGGACTACGGCGAATACCGCCTCGATGCGGACTACGGCGGCAAGCTGACCGAAAGCCTAAGCTTCCACGTCGGCGGCTTCTACCGCGTGGGTGAAGGCCCGCGCCGCGCCGGCTATGATGGCAACAAGGGCGGCCAGATCAAGGCCAACCTGACCAAGACATTCGACAGCGGCTTCATCCGGCTGAACTTCAAGTACCTCGATGACCGTGCCATCGGCTACCTGCCGAGCCCGGTGCGCGTGACCGGCACCAACGCCGATCCCAAGTACGAAGGTCTGCCGGGCCTCAGCCCGCAGAACGACACAATTCACAGCGCGTTCTTCACGCGCGCCGTCACGCTTGACCGGAACAACAACCGCCAGACCGATGACATTCGCGATGGCATGCGCCCGCTG
>CANEVG010000110.1 GCA_947442095.1 Sphingomonadaceae bacterium | reverse complement strand
CAGTGGCGGGGTAAACTGTTCGCACGAAAGAATGTGTTCGAGATCGCTGGGACCTGAAGGATCGAAGTGAATGCCGCGGTGATCAACGACAACCGATGAGGGCGGCACCAGATTGCTGCCCAGCCCGACCGAGCGGACAAAGCCGTCCTCCACTCTGACAAGCTCCGGCCTGAAAAGCTCTGAGATGCGGCCTCCGCTAGCCCGTTGCTGTCGCGCGGCTGTTTCGATCGCAGCGGCACGCGATGGCCAGATGGCGATGGAACCGCTGCGCTGCGCGGCAATCCGGATCGCTTGCCCCGCGCGGCGCACAATCGGCAAGCGGCGGCCGGGCACCCACAGGAAGCGGCGGATCTCGCGCCGCTTCCACCAGGCCATGCCGAACGCGGCAACAATGGGCCGATTGGCCGCGATGATCCGGCGCCAATCGGCAAGCTGATCGATCACCGCCTCGATGGTCACGGCCCTACCGTCGAACGGATCAAGGTACTCCATGGCCGCCAGGCTGGCACGCACTCTCCCGACAAGCGCAGCCCTTTCTTCGCCGCGCCGGCCATATTGCCCGTCGGATAGCAGCTTGACCGGCGCGCCGATGATTGCGGCGAGGGCAACCCATTCGTCATCCCCGTGCGCCACGAGCAGAGCGCCGCCCTCCAGCACCGACCACGGATCCACAACATCGCACCACTGCCCGCCTTCCCGCACGGCGACGCGGCGTGCGGCGGCGCGCCCTGTAATCCACAACGCGCCTTCGCCGCCATGCTCCGCCGCCAGTGTCTCGATCTCGGCATCGGTGCGGGGGCGCAGAACGACATCAGGCATGCGGCAAAGTGCGGCAGGCGCTGCCCAATAGGCACCGCCGACCCGCGCATTGCGGATCGCGTCAAGAATGTGCTGCGGCAACTGGCCAGGACCGCTGGCAAGGCGGGCAACAATCACTGGTCGGCCAGGAAATGGAGGCGCGCGCAGCAGGGGGACGGCGGTCATCAAGGTTTGTTCCGGGCGTTTCCTGGCTCCGCGCACTGAGCCGACGCAGCAGCTATAGCCAGCACCGCGCCCCCTGCAAAGCGCCGAGCCAGCATCAAACCGTCTGAAGCGCAGGCGGAACCAGTTGACGTTTATCCGCATCATTTCGGACCTGCCGAGCACAAACTCTTAACCCATTGCTAACCATTCCGCCCTAACCTCAGGTAAGGTTTTGGTGATGTTTTCGGGGAAGCTATGGAACTGCAATCCGTACATGCATTTCAAGCGGAGGCTTTGCCGCTCGACGTGACGATTGTCATGCCGTGCCTCAACGAAACACAGTCGCTGCGCCATTGCATGGCCAATGCGTTCGAAGCGCTTGACCGAATTCACCGGATACATGGCCTCGCCGGCGAAGTGGTGATCGCCGACAACGGCTCGACCGACGGCAGCCAGGCCTTGGCCGCGTCGCTTGGAGCGCGCGTGGTGAATGTCAGCCGCAAGGGCTACGGAGCGGCGCTTATCGGCGGATTCAATGCCGCCTATGGGCGCTTTCTGGTGATGGGCGACTGCGATGGCAGCTACGATTTCACCGATGCTGTGCCAATGATCGGCAAGCTGCTCGATGGCGCAGACCTGTGCATGGGATCGCGTTTCAAGGGCGGGATCGCACCGGGCGCAATGCCCTGGAAAAACCGCTATATTGGCAATCCGCTGCTGACCGGCGTGCTCAACCTGTTTTTCCGGTCGGGCATCGATGATGCCCATTGCGGCCTGCGCGCCATCCGCAAGACAAGCTATGCGCAGCTCGGCTTGACCAGCGACGGCATGGAATTTGCCAGCGAAATGGTCATCAAGGCCTCGTTGCTGGGGCTCACCATCAATGAAGTCCCCGCCACGCTTTCGCCCGATCTGCGGGACCGTGCACCCCACCTGCGCCCATGGCGCGATGGCTGGCGCCATTTGCGCTATCTGGTCATGCTCAGCCCGACTTGGGTTTTTGGTTTGCCAGCGGTTCTGGCGTTGCTGGCTTCAGCGATCATTCTGGGCGGTGCGATTATCCACCAGGTGGGATTGCTTCCTGGCAAGGGCTATTTCGGTGACAGCTGGGTCATCCTGGGAGGCTTTCTCGCAGCGCTGGGGCATCTCGCCCTGATCATGGCGCTCGCCACGCATCTTCACGGGGTCAATCAGGGCTACCGTAAAATGCGGCCACTCCTTAGAAAATACGGCTCGGTGCTGACGCTTGAGGCCGCGTTGCTGGCCGGAGTGGGGTTGCTCATCGTGTCGGGTGGCGGTTTCCTGCTGACCGGATACAATTGGGCGCAAGGCGGCTATGTTGCCTTGCCGTCGGCACTGCCGATGACTTTGGCCGCGGCCATTGGCGCGATCGGCTGCCAATCCTTGATGGGGGGCTTTCTGCTGGCGATCATCGCGGGTCACAAGGCGCAGATTGTCGGCCAACAGTTGCCAACCGAAGTGACAATCCCCACGCCGCTCTTGCAGGATATGGCTGCATGACACCGGATCGACTCCGCCCGCGCATTTGGCGCACCGACTGGCTGATCTTGCGCCAGCTTGCCCGCAAGATCAGCGCAGCCTGCCAGTGGAAACTTGTCTCAGGTTGACGCCGCAGGTCCTAAAAGGACCCAGTTCAGCTTGCATACTACTGCTACCCCGCCAAGGCGGCCAGCGTCGGCCCTTCAATCTGTTCTGACAGGGCCCTTCACTACCTTATTGATATTCCCGCCCAGTCCAAAGCGGGCGACCGCATCGGCCACTCCAGTTGTCAGCGTGAAGCGCGGGCGATATCCGGTCTCTGTTAGCAATCGACCAATCGCGCCTTCGATCAGCGGGGGGTCGTCCGGACGGGTCGGTATGGCGCCATAGGCTACGCGATCCGCAGACCCCGCCGCTCGTGTAGCGATCTCGACGAAGCGTCGGACGGGCACGGCCTCTCCGCTTGCGACATTCAGCACGCCCTCGACCGGTGCAGTAAGGATCGCCAACAGCGCTGCCGCGACGTCCTCGACATGGATGAAATCGCGCCGTTGCAGCCCGTCCGACACCTTAGCAACCCCGCCGTCTCGCGCAGCTTCGAGCAGAGTGCCGAGCAATCGCTCGGGTCGCTCGCCAGGCCCATAGGGAAAGAAGATCCGAGCCCAAGCAAGCGACAGGCCCAGTCCGGGCGCAGCTTTTGCAAGGACTGCATACACGCTCGCCTTTGCTGCTCCATACAAAGTAGCGGGTAGGACCGGTGATACGGTTTCTTCGAGCCGACCCTCGCCCGTCCAATCATATTCAGCGCAGCTTCCCGCGATCACGGCCCGCTTGCCGCCGCCACGCACAAATGCGCAAACAAGGTTGATCGATGCCGCCACCCAGTCGAGATTCTCCGGCGCGTGCCAGAAGCCGGGGCCAGTCTCCCAAGCCAGATGGAGCAGGTGCGTAGCGCCGATCTCTTGGATCAAGCGAGCATCGACGCATGCCAAAAGATCGACCGAATGATGCTCGACATTTGGATGACCGATGGACGACCGGCCCAGCGTGTGGACTTCGGCGCCGGACCGCAGCAACAGGGGGATGACCTCGCGGCCGACGAACCCACCGGCACCTGTCAACAGAACCCGCATCAGATGAACTGGAGGCTGGGCACCGCGACCACGAACTGTGCGCCCCATTCCCGTGCATAGGCCAATTGCGATACGACCTCGTCGCGCAGGTTCCACGGCAGGACCAGGATACGGTCAGGCCGGTCGGCTTGCAGTCGCTCCTGCGTCACGATAGGAATCCTGCTGCCGGGCATGTATGATCCCGCCTTCGCCGGATTAAGGTCGACAACATAGGGAAGCAAATCGGGGCGGACGCCTGCGAAATTGAGCAAGGTGTTGCCTTTAGCTGCCGCGCCATAGGCACCGACCTTTAATCCGCTGCGCCGCGCATCCAGGAGAAAGCCGAGCAAATCATCCTTCACCATTTCGGCGGTCCGCTGGAAACTCGAATAAAAGGCCGGTTTCATAATGCCAGCGTCCTCCTCGATCTGCAGCAATGCCATCACTGCTGGAGTGACTGAGCGGCGCCCGCCCATTAACTGGGCGAAGACGCGCAAACTTCCGCCATGGGTCGGAAGTTGCTGGACATCGAACACAAGGAGGCCGTTCGCCGCGAATATTCGTTCGACAGCTGTCAGCGAAAGGTATGAATAATGCTCGTGATAGGCCGTGTCGAACTGGTTGCGCGTGACCATCTCCAGCAGATGCGGAAATTCGAAAGTAGCCACCCCATCTGGCTTCAACAAACGCGCGAAGCCCCCAACGAAATCGTTAATGTCGGGCACGTGCGCCAGAACATTGTTGGCGGTGATTAAATCCGCGCTGCGTCCTTCCGCTGCCAGCGCGTCGCCCAACTCGACGCCGAAAAAACGTTCGACGATCTCGATACCCCTGGCGCGTGCGCGAGCCGCCGTGCTTGCCGTCGGCTCGATCCCATAGGTAGGGATGCCGGCGTCACAGACATATTGCAACAGATAGCCATCATTGGCGGCGACCTCGACAACGCACGATGACGCATCGAGGCCGAAGCGGGCTATCATCTCGGTGACATAACGCCTCGAGTGATCCAACCAGCTTTGGGAGAAGGAGCTGAAATAAGCGTAGTCCGAGGTGAACAGCGCCTCGCGGCTGGCGAAATCCACGGTCTGCACCAACCAGCATGCGTGACATACCAGCAGGCGAAGTGGGAACCATGTCTCTGGCGCGTCGAGCTGATCCTCCGCGAGATAGGCATTGGAAGGCGGCGCGCTGCCAAGATCGAGGAAGGGCGCGTCCAAACGCGCGGCGCAGTGGCGACAATTCACAGGGTCACTTTCCAAAACTCATCTGTTAACATCGGCCTTGAGCCATCGGCGTCAGACATAATCGTGACCTTTTCGGGCCAAGGAATGGCAAGGCGTGGATCTAGCGGGTGGAGGCCGCTCGCCGCTTCAGGAGCGTGGATCGCAGAATGGAAATAGAGGAGTTCAACATCGTCGCACAGCGTCTGAAAACCGTGCGCGAAGCCTGGCGGGAGCAGCAGGGCAGTGTTGTTCTTCGCTGACAACTCGACTGAAATTGAGGTCAGGAAAGTATGAGAGTTAGGCCGAATATCGACCGCAACGTCCCATACGGCGCCGCTCAAACACATTACAAGCTTGGTTTCGGCATGGGGCGCACGCTGGAAATGCATGCCGCGAACCGTGCCTGCATGCTCGGTCCAGCTGTGGTTGGCCTGCCGAAGCGGTCCCGTCCAGCCGGCCTCCTTCAGGTCCTCATCGCAGAACAGGCGGGTAAAGGCGCCTCTCTGGTCCCCCATCGGATGGCGGACGACCTGGCGCGGCCCGCCTGGCATCAGCTCGGTGATGGTAAACCGGCTCATTTGGCAGCCTCGAACGCCGCAATGTCCGCCTCGCACAGCGCGCGGGCATCGCCGCCTTGATGAAGATCGCGGTACCAGCTCATAGAGCGACGCACCGCCTCTTCCAAATTCCAGCGCGGCACAATGCCGAGCGCGGCTCTCGCTCGGGCGATTTCCAGGCTCAGCCAACCGGCTTCGTGCGGTCCCTGCTCGACCGCGTCGAAGTGCACTTCGCCACGACCATATGCTGTCCGGGCGAGATCAATTACGGTCCGCACCATTGCAGCGTCGCCGGTTTCCGGGCCAAAATTATAGCCGCCAGCAAGCGCAGGTTGCCGCCACAAGGCCTCTGCCAGATGGAGATAAGCATGGACAGCCTCCAGCACATGCTGCCACGGACGCACCGCATCGGGACGGCGCACAGTTAGCACTTCTCCCGCCTGCCAACTTCTGACAGCATCCGGAAGCAGTCGGTTTTCGGACCAGTCTCCGCCGCCGATGACATTGCCGGCTCGCGCCGTGGCGACAGCGATGCCGGCGTCCGCCAAATAGCTTTCACGATAGCACGCGGTGACGATCTCAGCGGACGCCTTGCTGGCACTGTAGGGATCGTGCCCGCCCAGCGCATCACTCTCGCGATAGGGATAGGGGGATTCCAAGTTGCGGTACACCTTGTCGGTCGTAACGACGACAATCACCCGCAGGCCATCGCTGTCCCGGCAGGCGTCAAGCAAGTGGGCGGTGCCCATCACATTCGTCGCAAAAGTCGCGAGCGGATCCGCATAGCTTGCGCGAACCAGCGGCTGGGCGGCAAGGTGCAGGATGATCTCGGGACGAGCAGCACGCAGCACGTCGGCGACCCCAACGCGATCGCGGACGTCGCATTCATGATGGGAGAGGCCCTCCGCGATCCGTGACAGAGAGAACAGGTCGGGCGTCGTCGAGGGCGGCAGTCCAAGCCCCGTTACCTCGGCGCCTAGTTTGGCGAGTTGGATCGCGATCCAGCCGCCCTTAAAGCCAGTATGGCCGGTCAGCAGAACTCGGCGACCACGCCAGAACGACGGATCGAGTGCCGTCACCATGTTCGCCACGGCGCCCGGCCAGTCGCCCACATCTCTTCGAGTTGCTGCTTCTCGCGCATCGTATCCATCGGCTGCCAGAAGCCTTCGTGCGGAAAAGCGATCAACTCGCCCTTCGCCGCCAGGGCCTCCAGCGGAGCGGCCTCCCAGGTTGTAGTATCGTCCGCGATCTGGGAAATGACGCTCGGGTTGAGAACGAAGAAGCCGCCGTTGATCATGCCGCCATCGCCGCGCGGCTTTTCGGAAAAACCTGTCACTATGTTGCCGTCTGTCTTCAGCGCTCCATAGCGGCCCGCCGGCTTTACCGCCGTGATGGTTGCAGCTTTGCCATGCGCCTTATGGAAGGCAATCGAGGCAGCAATGTCGATGTCGGCCAAGCCGTCCCCGTAGGTGAAGCAGAATGCGTCCTCGTCCCGGACATGGTCTGCAATGCGGCGCAAACGTCCACCGGTCATTGTCGCCTCGCCGGTATCGACCAAAGTGATGCGCCAAGGTTCCGCTCGGCGGTTCAAATATGCGGTCTCATTCCGCGCTAAGTCGATCGTCAGATCGGAGACGTGCGACATATAATTTAAGAAATATTCCTTGATGATATAGCCCTTGTAACCGCAGCAGATCACGAAATCGTTGATTCCGTGGGCGGAATAGATCTTCATAATATGCCATAGGATCGGCTTGCCACCGATCTCTACCATCGGTTTGGGGCGGAGATGCGTTTCTTCGGAAATTCGGGTACCCAAGCCACCGGCGAGGATCACAGCCTTCATAAAACCCCCCACGCCCTACTTGAGCGTCTCAATATAGGACATTATTCTAGATGGCCATACGCGCACTGCCAACGGCTATCGGCCTTGCAGGATCGCCCAGTGTGCCGACAGGAAATTCCACAGAAATAGGAGGACAGTAACCAGTGGCGTCGCAACTATTACCGGCAAGCTTAGGCCAGTGCACAGGAGCACCATTAGCGCCGCCGAGCCCAGGAATCCCATGCCAGATGCGAGCAGAAAACGCCTTAGCCGGTTCCAAGAGCGCTTCTTTTCGAAAGTAAAGGCGCTGTGGATCCAGTAGCCGACTGGGGTTGTGACGCAAAAGGAGACTATGAGCGCCCCGGGATACGCAATTCTATGCTGCGTGAGATATATAGTGATCACATTATGCAACAAAGCACAGAAGGCCCCTCCTGCCAGATAGCGCGATGATTGCCACCTAACCGACTGCCAGATCATCCGCGCACCAGCATCGCGAAATTGTTCCGCCACGGCGTTACGCGCGCTTCCGCCACGATCGGCAGGTTGCCAAAAGCCTCGGCGAGCAGGGTATCAGCAGCACCCTTATCAAGATAATGGACGCGGTCTCCAGTCAGCCACCGGTCCCCGGCGTGGCATAGCCAGTGGATTGGCGTAGCCGTCCGTTCCCAGTCTTTGAAAACGAGCGAACCTCCAGGTGCCACAGTCTGCCGCACAGCCGCCAATAGTTCATGGCGAATGGCTATCGGAACATGGTGAATGACGTCGGACAAAATGACGAGATCAAACTGTCCGGGTTGCTCCAGCGCCACTGCCTGCACGGTCTTCTGGACAAAAGAAACACGATCCCGGCACCCCCGGAACAAGCGTCCGACATTTGGCGTTACGTCGATCGCCAGAATATCCGCACCCGGATACAAGTCCACCAACCGTTCGGTGACAGCACCCTCGCCGCAACCCACTTCAAGGATTTTGCGGGCCTTTGGCACCCATGCGCCAATCTGACGACCGTAGGCGTCGATGTCGATGAAGACTGATCGATAGATTGCAGCTACGCGATGTTCGTGCCGGCCAAACAGGCGACGCACCATGGGGCCGATCGGCATGGTCACAAGACTCCCGCGAGTTTCGCGCGCAGGCGCGGCAAGACGCGCTCGATGATGCGTGACCGGTGCATGTAGCGGCCAATTCCAACAGGTCCAAGCGCGAGCACCGAAGCCAGCGCTCCCCCAAGCGATCGCGACTGGCCGTTAGCAGTAGCGGCCAGTGCTGTATTGACGGCAATGGAAGCGTTTGCGAGCCGGCGCACAGCAGCTCGACGTTTCACCGGAATGGCGGGGATGTGCCGCTCCACTACGATGCGGTGCTGGGCCTCGAAATCACCTATCTCGCGACTGCCGGTGCTGGTGGCAGACGACCCATGAATGCGGAATGCAGCGGTGACCGTATCGTGGTAGAGAACGTCGCCTTGCAGAGCTAGCTTGATCCACATATCCCAGTCACCGGTGTACCAGAGATCGAGGTCCAGGCCTCCGCAGGCGAGCCAAGCGTCGCGGCGAATTACCGGGCTTACCACCGCCACGAAATTTTGAACCAGGAGCTTTTCTAGCAGCTTGGTCCTGTCGACTGATTCTTCGCTCCCGGCCAGCGGGCAGCGCCAGATGCCAAGAACCTTGTCATCCCTGTCGATGATCGCCGTCGGAGCAAGGTGCAAGGCGGCATTGGGCTGTGCCGTGATCCAACCACGTACTGTTGCCGCCCGGCCGGGCAACCAGAGATCGTCTTGGCAGAGCCATGTGATGTGCCGGGCGGAGGCATGGCGCACGCCGAGATTGGTCTTGGGCGAGCATCCGTCTACGCCACCAGGATCGACGAAGCGAAAGCTCAACCGGTCCGCGAAACCTGCGATTATGGCCATCGACTTGTTGTTGGGGCTGCTGTCGATGACGACCACCTCGATTTCCGGATCCGGATCGGCAGCGATAGAGTTCAGCGTCCGTTCCAACCATTCCTCGCCGCGAAAAACGGGCAGAACGACCGAGAGCCAAGGTTGACGACTGGCTGCCTTGGCGGGAGATGCTGGCTTAGAGTCGAGGGGGAAATTCATCGTTGCATCGCCCAAGAAGTGTGCAAACCCTTCCTAAAGGATTAATAGTTAACGAAACCTCTACGCCTAAGGAAGCGGCCCGAGGCATGGCTGGTAACTTTAGGTGTTTGATCCCGGCATGTGATGGGCGGGATTGACGATAAAGACATCTGGTATTGATTTCCAGAGTTCCTCGATAGCTCCGTATGGCCTTCTGAACCTTAACGTTTTGATCTGCTTAGCGAAGGTGTAGGTGATGAGCCGGTCGCTGACGTGTCGTCGCAGCTCCTGGATTGCGGCGTAGCGGAAGGATTTGACGGTTGCCTCCTTGACTGTTCTGACCACCCGTTCGGCCTGGCCGTTGTTCCATGGGTGTTATGGCTTGGTGAGGCGATGCTTGACCCGACTTAAACAGTCCGGCGTGAACATGAGTAGAACGCTTGGTTGCAAGTCATTGATAATATGTGAGCGCGCTTTAGGCGATGAAAAAGTGTAGTAACAATATTTTCTAGATTCAGTTGGTCATTCTGGCTATTCAGCCGATTTCTTGATAACAACATCTT
>CANEVG010000109.1 GCA_947442095.1 Sphingomonadaceae bacterium | reverse complement strand
GCCCACGCTCGACGAAGTACCCTACCCGGTAAAGATGGAACCGAACCTGGTCGTCGAGTTCTACTCGCGCTGATACACCGGTTTCAGATCGAACACGAAAGAGGCGGGGTCCAAACCCCGCCTTTTTTCATTCCTCCGCTAGCTCGCCTCGGGGAGGTGGCAGCCCGAAGGGCTAACAGAGGGGCGATATCAGCCCTCAGTTCCCCGGCGTAACGCTGATGATCAGCTCCGCTTCCTGCATCACCCGCGCCCGGCTCCACACGAACGGCACATAGGCCCCGCCCGCCCAGCGTGCGAAGAGATCGCGGTAGTGCGGGCTGGCGGGATCGCCCGATTGGCCGGGGGTGTTGATCGCCACGCTGTTGTCCCACGCCCCCACATCCATCACCACCCGCACCGATGGCCCGGATACCAGATTGAAATTCTCGCCCCAGCTCATGGCATTGGGCGTCGAACTGCCGCCGCTGATCGGGAGCGGCCCCACGCGCCGCGCCGCCTCAAGGCCGGCAATGGAGAGCGCCGGGCGGAAATCGGCCACATGCAGGCTGCCCCAACGCCAGCGCGCCGGATCGGGACCAAGCAGCCGCGCCGCGTCCACCCAAGCGCCGCCAAGCGAGCCCAGCAGGATAGCGCTGCGCCGCACCGCCGGATCAGGGCCCAATAGGGTACCTTCCTCCAGTGCCTGCACTACACCGTGCAGCGCGACCGAACCGAACCGGCCCCACACCGCCTCGGGCACGATCGCCTTGATGGCGCTGGCGGGCAGATGCCGCCGCGTCCATATCTCGTAGAGCGCCGCCGCCGCGCTACCTGCGCCCAGCTCGCCGTCCCAGCCGTTGAGCAGCGCCAGCGCGCCCTTCTCCGCGTCGCTGCGGCCTTCCAGCCCCTTCAGCAAGGCCGTGGTGCGCCGGGCAAGCGGCGAGGTCACGTCGTTCTGCAGCCCCATCGAATCGGCGATGCCGAACTTCGGCTTGGACGCGATCACCTCGGAAATGCGGTCCATCCGGCTCGAATTGCTCCATTCCAGCCCCAGTAGATGGGGATAGCCCGCTGGCACGTTGTTCTGGTTGGCCGTCGCGATCCAGCCCGCAGCCGGGTCCTTGATCACCGGCATGAGCCCCGCGTCGAGCAATCCGTTCCAGCGAAACCCCTGCCCCGCAGGCACTGGCAGCAACCCCTCCCCGCCCGCGCGCTTGGGCACGAACCCGCCGGGCGCCCAGCCGATCGTACCGCCCCGGTCCGCGTAGAGCAGATTGAGCGGCGGTGCCCCCCAGTGCTTGCGGGCATTGAGGAATTCGTCCCAAGTCTTCGCGGTAAACGCCCAGGCCGCGTTGAAATAGGCCGAGGCCCCCGGCTGGCTCCACGTCGCGCGCAAGGCAAAGCTGCGCCCGCTGGCGGCATCATCGTAGATCACCGGACCGTCGGCGGTGAACTTCAGCACCACAGCGCGCGGCGCTTCGCCCTTCACCGCAATCGTCTCAGTCACTTCGGTCAGCTTGGTGCCCTTGGGATTCACCACCAGATCCTGCTGGTCGATGGCAAAGATCGTCAGCGTCCAGGCCACGTCCTCGTTGTGACCCAGGCTCACCCCCGGCAGCGCCGGCTCCCCAGCGCCCGCGATCTTCAGCTCGGGTGTGTCGATATGCGAAAGGTAGCGCAGGTTGGGCACACTGTGCGCGCGGTGCGGATCGTTTGCCATGATCGCGCGGCCCGTCGCGCTGCGCTGCGGCGCAATCACCCAGTTGTTGGAACCCTCCTGCACCTCCGGATCGCGCGGAACCGATGCCAGCGCCTTGCCATCGAACCGCACCTCGCCAATTCCGAGCAGATAATCGTCCAGCACCCCATCGGGAATGCTGCAGGGATCGAGCCCCTTCGGCACCACGACCGGTCGCGCCGGCTCGAGCGGGCTGCGCAGCGGTTCATACTTTGCATCCCCCCCGCACAGCGCCCGCGCCCGCGCCACTTCTGAGGTCAGATTGCTCGCCAGCGCGTTCGAACGGATGCGCACGACATCCTCCGCCGCCCAGCGTTCGGGCTTGCTCGCACTCGCGCCGAACTCCACCGGCAGCGGCTGGCGGCCAGCTTCCACCTCGGCGACATAGGCATTGATCCCGGCCACGAACGCCTCGGTCCAGCCCTTCGCCGCTGCCGGATAGGCCGCCCATTCGCGTGCCATGTCGCCCCGGTAGAGCAAGAGCCGCGACGCGCGGTCCTGCGCCACATAGGCTGCGCCAAAACTCGCCGCGAGCCGCCCCAGCCCGCGCTTGCGCCACAAGTCGATCTGCCACAGCCGGTCGCGCGCCACGGCATAGCCCTGCAGGAAAAACCCGTCGCGCGCGCTCGCGGCATAGATATGCGGAATGCCCGCGCGGTCGATCACGATCTCCCCGGCCGCGTTCAGCCCCGCCACGCTGCGCGTCTCGGTCACCACCGCAGGCGGCGCTTCCTGCGCTGCAGCGGCCATTGGAAGCGCCGCCAGCACCAAACCAAAACGCTTCATGATCCCACCATCCCCGACAAGCCCAAGCAAGGCCGGAAGGTGCTGCGGCAGGCGCCGTTTGGCAATCGGTTTTGCAGATATCAGCCCGCGCCCTCAGGCAATCGCCGCTTCGATCCAGGCTCTGGCATCGGGGAACTTGCGCTCCACTTCGGGCAGATCATTCACGCACAGGAACTTGATTTCCCGCCGCGCTGCCCTGCCCAGATAGGCGTGCACATCCGCAGTCGACCAGCGGTCCAGCGCGCCCACAGCCACATGCAGGTAATCGCGCGTATCAAGGATCGTCGCATCGCCCGATGCGAGGCACGCGTGATTGTGCAGGCTTTGCGGCAGGAACTGCGCCGTGTCGCGGAAGCGAAAGCCGGCATTGCGCCGGCAATCGTCGGCAAAAACATCAAACAGCTCGGCCATGACCGACCGCAGCAACGGGTGGACGACATGCGCGCTTTCGAACACGTGATCCGCCTCATAACCGATCATGGCTGCGGCATTGATCTGATTGAAATGGTTGAGCAAACTCGCCTCGTCCCGCGCAGCAGAGCAATTCGCCAGCGATGAGTGATCGGTCCATCTCCCGCGCAGGACCGGCCCGTCATCGCCGAAGAAATCCTCCTGGTTGACCGGTGCGGTCAGGAAAACGTCATCGTTGAAATAGAGGAAGCGCTCCGCGAGCCCGGGAATGCGCCAGAGCATGGTCTCGATTGACAGCGAGTTGAATGACGGCAGGGCATCTTCATGACTGGCAAAGATCACCGCATGATCGACGATCGTGATCTTGCTGGCAAAGTCCCCTGGCAGGGGCCCGATTTCGGGGATCTGGCTATCTGTCACGATCCAGATGCGCCGCATCCACGGCGCGTTGTTGGCGATGGACCGCAGGCAGAAATTGAGCTCATCACTGCACACCCAGCGATGCGGATTGATCCCGTTGTCGTGCAACGGGGCTTTCGCATCAGAGAGATAGGCATTGCGCTTCAGCGCGAGTGCAGGATCGGCTCCGTCCACCCAAGTAATAACAGCATCGATATCGATCATAGTCGGCCGCACGTCTCCCTTGCGGCGGCCATCGTCAACCCGGCATTCGGTGCCATTTCTGGCAAGAGCGTTATCCTGCAGCGTTCAACACCGGTTTAGGAGCGCGCGTTCACCTTGGGCCTTCTGGCAGGAGGATAGTGCCCATGATCCCGCTGGTGGCAGCCGCCGCCGCTGCGGCCCTCCCCACCCCTGTGCCCGTCCCCGCCACCGACCACCAGATCGACTACGCCGGGTTCGAACGCTTGACCCATGAGGTGCGCCCCGAGCGCGAAAAGCGCCGCATCACGCTCGCGCGGTTTCAGGCGATGGCGGCGCGCGATGGTGCGGTCATTCTCGATGCACGCTCAGCCCCTGCCTTTGCGGGGGGCACATCGCGGGCGCGATCAACCTGCCGCTCACCGATTTCACCGCCGAGGCGCTCGCCGCCGCGCTGCCCGATCGCACACGCGCCATCCTGATCTATTGCAACAACAATTTCCGCAACGACAGCCCGCCTGTCATGCTGAAAGCCCCGCCGGTTTCGCTCAACATCCAGACCTTCATCAACCTCAAGGCCTAAGGCTTCGACAACGTCTACGAACTCGGCGAGATCGTCGATTTCAACGAAAGCAAGGTCGGCTGGATTGCATCATCAATGGGGGCAGCAGACTAACGCTTTGCCAGATACCGCGCCCGAAACCGGCTCGCAAACGCCGCAAACGCCCCTTGCGAAATGGCAGCGCGCATTCCCGCCATCAGTTGCTGATAGAACGAAAGGTTGTGCTCGGTCAGCAGCATTGCGCCGAGCATTTCGCCCGAGCGGTGCAAGTGGTGCAGATAGGCGCGGCTGTATTTCGCGCAGACCGGGCACGTGCAGTCTGCGTCCAGCGGTCCGGCATCCTCGGCATGGCGCGCATTGCGCAAGTTCACCGGCCCGTCCCAGGTAAACCCCTGCCCGTTGCGGCCCGAGCGCGTCGGCAGCACGCAATCGAACATGTCGACCCCGCGCTCCACTGCGCCCACCAGATCATCGGGCTTGCCCACGCCCATCAGATAGCGCGGCGCGTTGGCGGGTAGTTGGCCCGGCGCGAAGTCGAGCGTGGCAAACATCGCCTCCTGCCCCTCGCCCACTGCGAGCCCGCCTATGGCATAGCCATCAAAGCCAATGCCGGTCAGTTCCGAAGCGCTTTCCGCTCGCAGCCGTTCATCCAGCCCGCCCTGCTGGATGCCGAACAGCGCCGCACCTTCCGCATGCGCGCCGCCTGCATCAAACGCATCGCGGCTGCGTCTAGCCCAGCGCATCGACATCGCCATGCTTTTTGCGATCACATCGCGCGGCTTATCTGCGCGCGGGCATTCGTCGAACGCCATCACGATATCGGAATCGAGCAGCCGCTGGATCTCCATCGAGCGCTCCGGGCTCAGCATATGGCGCGAACCATCAAGGTGGCTGGCGAAGGTCACCCCGTCCTCGGTGATCTTGCGCAGCTCGGAAAGGCTCATCACCTGATAGCCGCCGCTATCGGTCAGGATCGGTTTGTCCCAGCGCATGAACTGGTGCAACCCGCCCAACCGCGCCATGCGCTCCGCGCCAGGGCGCAGCATCAGGTGGTAGGTGTTGCCGAGGAGTATGTCCGCGCCGGTCGCCGCCACGTCCTCCACTTTCATTGCCTTGACCGTGCCGGCCGTGCCCACCGGCATGAACGCGGGCGTGCGGATCGTGCCGCGCTGCATCGTGATCGCGCCCGTTCGCGCGCGGCCATCGGTGGCGTGGATGCTGAAGGAAAAGCGGGTCATCGGCGGTTTCTGCGCTGCGGAAAGGTTGTGCGCCTTACGCACTAACGCCATGGGGCGCAAATGCACGACGCTTTCCTGCTCGAACCCTGGCTCTACGCCGCGCTGACCAGCCTTGCCCTGCTGACCGGCTGCATCGATGCCATCGCGGGCGGCGGGGGCCTCCTGATGATGCCAGCGCTCCTCTACACCGGCCTTCCCGTGCCCTTGGTGCTGGGCACCAACAAGCTGCAATCCTCCTGCGGCGCGAGCATCGCCACCTGGCGCTATCACCGCGCGGGCCTGTTTTCTTTCCGCGCCAGCCTCCCTGCCGTGATCGCCGCCTTTGCCGGAGCAGCGGCAGGCGCGCTCTTCATCCAGCGCTTCGATGCCCATGTGCTGCGCCTCGTCGTCCCGCTGCTGCTGATGACCGCCGCGCTCTACACACTGCTCTCCCCGCGCATGGAAGACGCCGCCACCACGCCGCGCCTCAGCAAGCGCGCTTACCTGCCCATCTCCGGCAGCATCGGCTTCTACGACGGTTTCTTCGGCCCCGGCACCGGCCAGTTCTTCGCCGCGACACTCGTGGGCTTGCGCGGCCTCGGCCTCACGCCCGCGACGGGCCTTACCAAGCTACTCAATCTCGCCAGCAATGTCGCCAGCCTCATCGTGTTCGCGTTTGGCGGGCAAGTGCTATGGCTGCTCGGCCTGTGCATGGGCGCAGGGTCGATGGCGGGCGCAATGATCGGCACGCGCCTCGCCACCCGCTATGGCGCGCGGCTCATTCGTCCGCTGCTCGTCACCGCCAGCCTCGCGCTGACCGGCAGGCTGGTCTGGGGCTGGTTCGCCGCCGCGTAAACGAAATCAGGGGATCAGCAGGCTCGAATCGCCATAGCTGTAGAACCGGTAGCCCTGCGCGATGGCATGGGCGTAGACCGCCTGCATCCGCTCCAAGCCCATGAGCGCCGAAACCAGCATCATCAGCGTCGATTTGGGCAGGTGAAAATTGGTCATCAGCCCATCGATCGCGCAGAAGGTGTAGCCGGGCGTGATGAAAATGCTGGTGTCGCCTTCGAAGGGATGGATCACCCGGTTCTCGTCCGCCGCGCTTTCCAGCAAGCGCAAGCTGGTGGTGCCCACCGCGATGATCCGCCCGCCGCTTGCGCGCACCGCATTGAGCCGCGCCGCGGTTTCGGGCTCGATCCGGCCCCATTCAGCGTGCATCGCGTGGTCCGCGGTATCCTCGGCCTTGACCGGCAGGAACGTGCCCGCACCGACATGCAGCGTCAGCGTCTCGTGCCCGATGCCCGCATCGGCTAGCGCGGCCATCAGTTCGGGCGTGAAGTGCAGTGCCGCAGTGGGGGCTGCGACTGCGCCGTCCTCTGCGGCGAACATCGTCTGGTAGTCCTCACGGTCGCGCAGGTCGGTGGGGCGCTTGCCCGCGATATAGGGTGGCAGCGGCATCGTGCCTGCGCGTTCGAGCAGGACTTCGACCGGCTCGTCACCGCCGAAGACCAGAGTCCAGCTACCATCGGCATGGCGGTGCTCGGCGCTCGCGGTCACGTCCGCGCCGAACAGGATCACGCTGCCTGGCTTCAATCGCCGTCCATTGCGCACGAAGGCCTGCCAGCGGCGCAAGTCCATCCGCTTGTGCAAGGTCGCGCTGATCCGCGCATTGCCAACCTCACCTTCAAGCTGCGCCGGGATGACGCGCGTGTCGTTAAACACCAGCACGTCACCTGCCCGCAGCATCTGCGGCAGATCGCGCACGATCCGGTCGGCAAACCGGCCATCCTTGCCCCCGGCAGGCCCAACCCCCAGCAGACGCGCGGCATCGCGCGGCACGGCGGGGCGCAAGGCTATCCGCTCAGGCGGAAGCTCGAAATCGAACAGATCTACGCGCACGTGCGGCTCAGTTGGTCGGGGTCAATTGGCCAAGGTCAATTTGACTGCGAGTTGCTCAGCATGTCGGCCGTAAAGGCCTTCGGCGCGGCAGCAGCAGACGGCGGCGGCGGGTCCTTGCCTTCCGAAGCAAGGCTTGCCTGCACGATCTTGGTCGGGTTCTTCGGCGGCTCGCCGCGCATGATGGCATCGGCAATGTCCATGCCCGCAATCACCCGGCCGAAATTGGTGTATTTGTGATCCAGCGCGAAGCGCGGATAGAACACGATGAAGAACTGGCTGTTGGCCGTGTTCGGCTCATCGGTACGCGCCATCGAGACGGTGCCGCGAAGGTGCGGGATATCATTGAACTCGGCATTGAGGTCCGGCAGCTTCGAGCCGCCCTGCCCGGTGCCGGTGGGATCGCCGGTCTGTGCCATAAAGCCATCGATCACGCGGTGAAAAATCACCCCGTTGTAGAAGCCTTCCCTGGTCAGAGTCTTGATCCGCTCGATATGCTTGGGCGCCCATTCCGGCACCAGCCGGATCGCCACGCGCCCGCCGTTCGAAAGATCGAGCACAAGCACGTTGTCGGGATCTTGGGTGATGTCGGTATTGACCGCATAGGTGATCGTCTGCGCGCGCTTGATCGGATCGACCTTGATCGGCTTGACCGGATCCTTGGTCGGCGCGCCCTGCGCCAGCGCGGGAGAAGCGATCAGGGCCGCGCCGAGCGAGAGCCCGAGCATGCCAGCGGTGAACCAACGCGAAGCCATCAAACCACTCACCCTACCAGAAACCATGCGTCACAC
Source organism: Sphingomonadaceae bacterium (assembly GCA_947442095.1). Classification (GTDB taxonomy): domain Bacteria; phylum Pseudomonadota; class Alphaproteobacteria; order Sphingomonadales; family Sphingomonadaceae; genus Novosphingobium. The sequence goes on along the minus strand of CANEVG010000109.1, from coordinate 1,847 downwards.
GCTTGCGGGCTGCGGATAGGCCCGCGCCGATGACGCTGCAATGAACAACTGCGCCTGAATGGCAGGCGTCCGGACAAATGGCTCAGTATTCGCCGAGCTGGCCGATCTCGCGCACCCGCGCCACCACATCATCGCGCACCGGCCCGGTCACAAAATTGGTGATATCCCCGCCGAACAGGGCGATTTCCTTGACCAGCTTGGACGCGATCGGCTGCAGGCTTACGTCCGCCATCAGGAACACCGTCTCGATCCCGTCGTTGAGCTGCTGGTTCATCCCGGCCATCTGGTATTCGTATTCGAAGTCCGCCACCGCGCGCAGGCCCCGCACGATCACATTGGCACCCTGGCGTTCGGCAAACTTCATCAGCAGCGCATTGAACCCCATTACCGAGACGTTGGCGATGCCTTGCGAGGCCACTTCGCGCTCCACCATGGCCATGCGCTCTTCGGGCGTGAACATCGGATTCTTCGAAGGATTGGTCGTCACGCCGATGATCAACTGATCAACCAGCTTTGCACCGCGCCGGATGATATCAAGATGTCCCAGCGTGACAGGATCAAATGTGCCGGGATATACCCCGATCCTTGGCATGCCCTCAGCCATTCACCGGTCCCTTTCCACAATGAACCACGCCAGCGCGCGCAGCAGGTCTGCTTCCTCGCCGTACGGGGCAAGGTATTGTACCGCCTGATCCACCAGGAAGTGCGCCTGTTCGCGCGCGCGCTCTGGCCCCAGCAACGAAAGGAAGGTTTCCTTGCCCGCGCCTGCGTCCTTGCGCAGCGCCTTGCCAGCGGCTTCCTCATCCCCCTCGGCATCGAGCAGATCGTCTGCGATCTGGAAGGCGAGGCCGATATCGCGGGCATAGCCGCGCAGATGCGTGCGTCCCTCAGCGGGGATACGGCCGATGATCGCGCCCATTTCCACCGCCGCGCCCAGCAGCGCCCCGGTCTTAAGCTGCTGCAGCCGGGTCACGGTCGCAAGGTCGAACGAGGCGGTCTCGGCAGCGATATCCATCATCTGCCCGCCAGCCATGCCGTTCATCCCGCTCGCCAGCGCCAGCGCGCGCACCAGCTCGATCCGCACGAAAGGATCGCCGCTCAGCCCCGGATCGGATAGCACCTCAAACGCAAAGTCGTGCAAGGCATCGCCTGCAAGCACCGCCGTCGCCTCATCATAGGCGAGATGCAGCGTCGGCTTGCCGTGGCGCAGCGCGTCGTTGTCCATACAAGGCAGATCATCGTGGATCAGCGAATAGACGTGGACCGCCTCGATCGCAGTGCCGACCCGGATCGCCATGGCCCGGTCGGCGCCAAACAGGCTGGCGGTAGCCGAAACCAGCAGCGGCCGCAGCCGCTTGCCGCCGCCAATCGCGGCATAGCGCATCGCCTCGATCAGCCGGTCGCGCGGGTCGTTCGCCAACGGCAGCAGCGCGTCGAAGCTCGAATCGATGTCCTCGGCGATGCGCTTCAGCGCGGGCCGCAGCAGATCCTGCCAGGGATCGGTCCGTTGCATCGCGCTCATGCCCCACCTGCATCGTCGAAGGGGCGCACGCCGGTAGGCTTCCCGTCCCGGTCCGCGACAATCGCCTCGATCCGCGTCTGCGCCGCATCGAGCCGCGCCTGGCAATGCGCGCGCAGCGCATCGCCCCGGGCATAGAGGTCGATCGATTCGTCGAGCGGCGCTTCACCGCTCTCGAGCTTGCGCACGATCTCCTCCAGCGCCCTCAGCGCATCCTCAAAGCTCAGCGACGTGATGTCGCCCGAAATGTCGGTTGTGTTTCCCATTGGCTATAGCATTGACGGGCCAGCCGCAGCCGGTCAAGCTCGGAGCAAGGGAGCAAGTGCAT